>NZ_BCSL01000021.1:0-65240 GCF_001570845.1 Dietzia papillomatosis NBRC 105045
CAGCATCCCCGCTACGCACTCCGGATCCGGAAGAGCCGGTTATCGCGCACGGTGCGCTCACCTTAAAGCGACGCCCTGTGCCGGAGGAAGCGGTCATGGCGTCAATCAGCGGGGGCGCCTCCCGCAACTCGACGTCGGGTCCGCGCAGGAACGCGTCTCGGTTGGCTGCCGAGACGAGACGCGCCCCGCCGCCCGACCTCGTGGGAGGATGAGGCGGCGGGGTGAGTCGACACCGCGCGTCGATGCGAGGCGGGAGGTCAGCTCCCGAGGTCGGACGAGCCCTCGACGATCTCGGCCTGCTCGGTGCGCTGGGTGCCGTGCGAGACGGCGATCTTGCGCGGCTGCGCCTCCTCGGCCACCGGGATCACCAGCCGGAGGACACCGTCGGTGTAGTCGGCCTCGATCTTGTCGGTGGCCAGGCCCTTGCCCAGGGCGAGTTGGCGGGCGAACGCGCCCGACTGGCGCTCGTGCATGAGCCACTGACCGTCGCCGTCGATCGGGGAGCGACGCTCGGCCCGCACGGTCAGCGTGCGGTCCTCCACGTCGATGTCGATGCTCGCCGGATCGACGCCGGGCATGTCGATGAGGCCGATGAAGCGGTCACCCTCGCGGTAGAGGTCCATCGGCAGGGAGGTCGAGGCGGTCGCGCTGCGCAGCCCCTCGCCCAGGAGGCGGTCGAGCTCACGGAACGGATCAAAGCGGTTGCTGGTGGCCATCGCAGGTCTCCTTCAGGACTGATCGGGGAGCGCCCGGTCTTTCCGGGATCGCACCTCGTCCAACGGAGCCCATTCGTTGAGTATTCCCGACTCATCTTTCCTTGCTCGAGGCAGTCAGGTGGCGGGTGACGAACTCGTCCTCGGTGCATGGTCGGCCGATCCCGAAGCCCTGAGCGAGAGCGATCCCCTCCCGGCTGACCACGTCGAGCACCCCGGGCGAGCCGACGGGTTCGGCCACCGCCTGCATGCCCAGCTCGGTGGCGAGGTCGACGATGGAACGCACGATCGTGCAGTCGGTATCGGACGTGTCCAGTTCGGCGACGAACTCCCCGTCGATCTTGACGAAGTCGAACAGCAGGTGCCGCAGGTACAGCAACGAGGCGAACCCGGTGCCGAAGTCGTTCAGTGCCAGGCGGACTCCGGCTGCGCGCAGTCGCTGCGCCAAAGATCGCGCCGCGGAGACGTCGTTCACGGGCGAGGTCTCGGTCAGTTCCAGAACGACCGCGCTCGGCGGAACTCCGTGGTCCGCCAGGTTGGCGAGCAGGGCGGTCCCCAGTTCCTCGCTGGAGACCGACTGGGCCGAGACGTTGATCCACATCGAGAAGTCGGGCTCGATCCGGCGCAGCCGCGCGGCCATCGCGACCGCCGCCCGCACCACCCAGTGATCGAGGCGGGTGGCCATCCCAGCCCGCTCGGCCACCCGGACGAATTCGGACGGCGGGACCACCACGCCGTCGTCATCGAGCCGGACTAACGCCTCCGCGCCGACGACCCGCCGCGTCGGGACGTCGATGATGGGCTGCAGATGCAGGAGCAGATCGTCGGCCTCGAGCGCGCGCTCGAGCCGGTTCTTCCACTCCACCCGGGTGCGGGTCCGCTCGCGGGGGCCCTCGCTCCGACCCACGACCATCTACTCCGCGCGGTCGCGCAGGACGAGCGCCCACAGGGCGATCACGCCCGCGACGGGCCAGTGCAGCGAGACGCCGGACTCCTGGAGCTCACCGAGACGCCCGAAGGCCGTGGCCACGAGCAGGACGAAGGCGAACACCGCCGAGCGGCGCGGGGTCGTCCACGGCTGCATCGGCCAATGTTAACAGCACCCCCTCCGTTCGAGGAGGTGAACCGCGCCGTTCCCGCCCTTCCGGGCGACGGTCACCGCTTCTCCAGGGCAACCCGGAAGTCGACGGTGCCGTCCGGCGCGACGGTGACGAATCCCAGGCTGGGCGGTTCCACCCCCAGGTCGGTCCACGTCACCGGAATCGAGCCGGAGGCGATGATCCGATCGCCCGACCGGAGCACCGTCACCTCGACGGGCGTCCGGACGGTGGTGCCCTTGACGGTGAGGTTGACCTGCATCGGCACGGTCGCGGTGGTGCCGTCGTCGGGCACGGCGCCCAGGTCGACGGGATCGGCCACCTCGAGGGTCGAAACGGGGTGCCCGGCCACGTCGAGGATGTCGGCCGAGCGGGCCATCTCGTCGCGCGCGCCGATGTCGGTGGACAGGCCGCCCATGTCCACCTCGAAACGGCCCGTCTCGAGCACGCCCTCCGCGATCACGGCCTCGCCGCTCACCTTGTTCGTCGTGCCGACGACCGTCACCGGCTCGCCGCGGAGCATCTCGTCGACCGTGTACCCGGCGACGGTGCCGTTCGGCGGTTCGCCGGGCACGACGACCCAGGTGCCGTCGAGGTCGGTCGCCGCGGCGTCGGCGGCCTCGACATCGATCACCGTCGGCGCGGTGTCATCGCCGCCGCGAGCGGCCTTGTAGACGAACGGTGCGGCGAGGACGACGACGAGGACGACGGCGAGGGCACCGACCACCCACAGGAGTTTCCGCATGCCGACGAGCATAGAAAGCGGGGGCCGCGGAAGGATGAGCGCCGGCTGACAATCCGTGCGCGGCGTGTGCGTGGGTCGCACGACCCGCCCGGCGGTCACCCGGGCAGGTGGCCCGAGTCGCGGACGCCGTCGGCGGCACTAGACTATTCGGGTGGCCGCGCGGGTCATGGCCCACCGTGTGCTCGCGACACGGGCGCCGATCCGGCCCGCGGCCACGGTGCTCCCGAGGAAAGGCCACACCATGCTCTCCCGCATCGACCTGCGCGGTCGCTCTCTCGGCACGGCCGAGCTGAGGCGTACGCTCCCGCGCGGCGCCGCCGACGTCGACTCCGTCGTCGACACCGTCCGTCCGGTGGTCGAGGCGGTCCGCGAGCACGGAGCCGGGGCAGCACTCGACCACGGCGAGAAATTCGACTCGGTGCGGCCGGCCTCGGTGCGCGTGCCCGCCGACGTCATCGCCCGCGCGGCCGAGGAACTCGACCCTGACATCCGGGCCGCACTGGCCGAGGCCATCAGGCGCGCGCGCATCGTCCACTCGGCGCAACGGCGCAGCGACAGCGTCACCGAGGTCGCCCCGGGCGGGTTCGTCACCGAGAAGTGGGTGCCCGTCGAGCGGGTGGGGCTCTACGTCCCGGGAGGCAAGGCCGTCTACCCCTCCAGCGTCATCATGAACGTCGTCCCGGCCCAGGTCGCCGGCGTCGGATCCCTCGTCGTGTCCTCACCGCCGCAGGCCGACTTCGGCGGATGGCCGCACCCGACCATCCTCGCCGCGTGTTCGCTCCTCGGAGTGGACGAGGTCTGGGCCGTCGGCGGCGCGCAGGCCGTCGCGCTCCTCGCCTACGGAGGGGAGGACACCGATGGCGAGGCCCTCGAGCCCGTCGACATGGTCACCGGCCCCGGCAACGTCTACGTCACCGCCGCCAAGCGGCTGTGCCGCAGCGTCGTGGGCATCGACTCCGAGGCCGGCCCCACCGAGATCGCCGTCCTCGCCGACGAGACCGCCGACCCGGTGCACGTCGCCTACGACCTCATCAGCCAGGCCGAGCACGACCCGAACGCCGCCAGCGTCCTGGTCACGGACTCGGAGACGTTCGCGGACGCGGTCGACCGCGAGATCGAGGCCCGGTACGACGTCACCCTCAACTCCGAGCGCGTGCGCGAGGCACTCGAGGGGCCGCAGTCGGGCATCGTCCTGGTCGACGACATCGACGCCGGCCTGAAGGTGGTCGACGCGTACGCGGCCGAGCACCTCGAGGTGCAGACCCGCGACTCCGCCGCCGACGCCGCGCGCGTCCGCAACGCCGGCGCCGTCTTCGTCGGCGCCTATTCGCCGGTGCCGCTCGGCGACTACGCCGCCGGGTCCAACCACGTCCTGCCCACCTCCGGCACCGCCCGCCACTCGTCGGGCCTGAGCGTGCAGACCTTCCTCCGCGGCATCCACGTCGTCGACTACGACCAGGCCGCCCTCAAGGAGATCGCCCCCACCGTCGTGGCGCTGGCCGACGCCGAGCGGCTGCCCGCCCACGGCGAGGCCGTGCGCGCCCGCTTCGAGGACCTGGCCGCAGGGCGGGACGAGCGATGACCGCCGACCCCCGCCCCGGCGTCGGCCTCGACGCCCTGCCACTCCGGGAGAACCTCCGTGGCCAGAGCGCCTACGGCGCGCCGCAGCTCGAGGTCCCCGTTCAGCTCAACACCAACGAGAACCCGCACCCGCCCGGCCCAGCGCTGGTCGCCGATATCGCCGCCGCCGTGTCCGCCGCCGCGACGGATCTCAACCGCTACCCCGACCGTGACGCCGTCGGACTCCGCACCGATCTGGCCGCGTACCTCACCCGTCAGACCGGTGTCGCGGTGGACGTCGCCATGGTGTGGGCCGCCAACGGTTCCAACGAGATCCTCCAACAGCTGCTGCAGGCCTTCGGTGGTCCCGGGCGGTCGGCCATGGGGTTCGTGCCCAGCTATTCGATGCACCCCATCCTCGCGTCCGGCACCGATACCGAGTGGATTCCCGTGCCTCGGGGCGAGGATCTGTCGATCGACGTCGACGCCGCGCTGGCGGCGATCGGTCGCCACCGGCCGGATCTGCTGTTCGTCACGACCCCCAACAACCCCACCGGTCACGTAGTGGACCTCGACGACCTTCGTCGACTTCTCGACGCCGCGCCCGGCATCGTGGTGGTGGACGAGGCGTACGCGGAGTTCTCCCCGTCGCCGAGCGCCTGCACCCTGCTGGCCGAGTACCCGGCGAAGCTGGTCGTGTCGCGCACGATGAGCAAGGCGTTCGCCTTCGCCGGCGGCCGCCTCGGCTACTTCGCTGCCGACCCGTCCTTCGTCGAGGCGGTGCTGCTCGTGCGACTGCCGTACCACCTGTCGATGATCGCGCAGGCCGCCGCGCGCGCCGCCCTGCGCCACGCGGACGAGACGCTGGCCTCGGTCGCGCTCCTCGCCGAGGAGCGGAAGCGGGTCACCGCCGGACTCGAGGAGCAGGGTTACGAGGTGCTGCCCAGTGAGGCGAACTTCGTGCTCTACGGCCCGTTCGCGGACGCCGGCCGCGCGTGGCAGCGCTACCTCGACGCCGGCGTGCTGATCCGCGACGTGGGCATCCCGGGTCGGCTCCGTGCGACCATCGGGCTCGAGCACGAGAACGACCGGTTGCTGCAGGTGAGCGCCGACCTGGCGGCCGATGAGATCGCCACCGGAAGCGAGGAGAGACGATGAACGAGCACAACGCGCGGCGGGCACGCGTCGAGAGGACCACCAAGGAGTCGTCGATCGTCGTGGAGATCGACCTCGACGGCACCGGTCAGACCGACATCTCGACCGGGGTGCCGTTCTTCGACCACATGCTCACGGCCTTCGGGCAGCACGGCGCCTTCGACCTCACGGTCCGCGCCACGGGCGACATCGAGATCGAGGCTCACCACACCGTCGAGGACACGGCGATCGTCCTGGGCCAGGCGTTCGGTCAGGCACTGGGGGACAAGCGCGGGATCCGACGTTTCGGACAGTGTTCGATCCCCATGGACGAGACGCTCGCGGAGGCCGTCGTCGACGTCTCCGGCCGTCCCTACTGCGTGCATACCGGTGAGCCGGACATGATGCTCGGTTACCTCATCGTGGGCCACGACAGCGCGCCATACGGCACGGTCCTCAACCGGCATGTGTTCGAGACCCTGGCCTACAACGCCCGCATCGCCCTCCACGTCCGCGTGCACTACGGACGCGACCCGCACCACATCACCGAGGCGGAGTACAAGGCCGTGGCCCGCGCCCTGCGCGCTGCCGTCGAGCCCGACCCGCGCATCACGGGGATCCCGTCGACCAAGGGCGCGCTGTGATGCCGGCGTGAACGCGGGGGTAGAGAACTCGGGGGCGTTCGCACGCCTGGCCCGCACCCCCGGCGTCCCCGCGGCCTTCGTTCTGGTCCTGCTCGCGTTCGGCGGTTTCTCGCTGCTCCTGCCGGTCGTCCCGCTCGCGGTCGTCCGCGGCGGCGGCAGCGAACTCGTCGCCGGGGCCACCACCGGCGTGTTCATGACGGTGACGGTCCTGTTCCAGCTGGCCACCCCCCGGCTCACGGGGATCATCGGGTACCGGTGGGTGCTCGGGATCGGCAGCGCCCTGCTGGGCTTGCCCTCGGGCCTGCTGGCGGTCTTCGACGGGTCGTTCGCGGTGCTGGCCATCAGCGGAGTGCGCGGCGCCGGCTTCGGCATGATGACGGTCGCCGGTTCCGCGCTCGTCGCCGAACTGGCACCGCCGGGAATGCTGGGACGCGCGACCTCGCTGATCGGCCTCGCCGTGGGCATCTCCGAGGCGCTCTTCCTGCCGGTCGGGCTGTGGCTGCTCGACCTGTTCGGGCTGCCGACGGTGGCCTGGGCCGCCACGGCCTTCGGCGTCGTCGGACTCGTCGCCGCGGTGCGTCTGCCACACGTCTTCCCGACCCCGCCCGAGGGGTCCGACCACGAGGGGATGGGACCCCGGAAGGTGCTGTTCCTCCTCGCCGGACCGTTCCTGGTGATGGTCGCGGTGACGCTGCCTTACGGCGCGGCGGCCTCGTTCCTGTCGCCGGCCCTCGACTCGATCGTCTCCGGCAGCGGCGCCGTCGTCGCCGGGCTGGGGCTCGGCCTGCTGGGCGCCGGCGTCATCGTCGGCCGCACCGTCGCGGGACTCGTGTCGGACCGGCGCGGCCCCGGCGCGCTGGTGTGGCCCGGACTGGGTGTCGCAGCTCTCGGAATGCTGGGCATCGCCTGGCTGTTGACACTGGAGGCGAACCCCTGGTGGTTCCTCGTCCCGACCGTGGTCTTCGGCCTCGGGTTCGGCGCCATCCAGAACGAGGCCCTCGTGGGCTCGTTCGAGCGGATGCCGCGTTCCCGGCTGGGCACCGCGTCCGCGTCGTGGAACATCTCCTTCGACGCCGGCACCGGGCTCGGGTCGGTGGTCATGGGTGGGTTCGCGGGCTTCGGTTACGTCGTGCTGTTCACGGTCGCGGCCGGGATCGTCCTCGTGGTGGGCGGCCCGGCGGCGGTGGGAGCACGCCGCACGCGGCCCGTACGAGATCTGGCCTCAGACGACAGCGGCGATAAGGTGAACTCATGACGAAGACGGCCCCGCGGGTAGCGCTCCTGGACTACGGCTCCGGCAACCTGCGCTCGGCTCACCGCGCTCTCGAGCGTGTCGGCGCCCGGGTGGAGCTGACCTCCGACCCGCGCGTGGCGACCGAGGCCGAGGCGCTCGTCGTGCCCGGCGTCGGTGCGTTCGCCGCCTGCATGAAGGGCCTCGAGGCGGTCAAGGGGCCCCGCATCATCGGAGAGCGTCTCGCGGGCGGTCGCCCGGTTCTCGGCATCTGCGTGGGTATGCAGGTGATGTTCGAGCGCGGAACCGAGTTCTCGGACGGCGAGCACGAGGACTCTCCCGGCGCGCCCGGCTGTGGGGAGTGGCCCGGTGTCGTGGAGAAGCTCGACGCCCCCGTCCTGCCGCACATGGGATGGAACACCGTCGAGGCGCCCGCGAGCACCGTGCTGTTCGCCGGAATGCCCGCCGACGAGCGCTTCTACTTCGTGCACTCCTACGGCGTCCAGCGGTGGGAGATGGAGCCCTCCGACCACCTGCGCGCCCCCGACGTCACGTGGGCGGAGCACGGGACCCGGTTCATCGCCGCGGTCGAGAACGGCCCGCTGTCGGCCACCCAGTTCCACCCCGAGAAGTCCGGGGACGCCGGCCTGCAGCTCCTCGAGAACTGGCTCCGCTCTGTCGCCTGAGAGCGACCGCGGCCCGGCCGCGGTGTCGTTCGCCGCGCTCGCCATGGCGGTGGCGGGGGCGGGCGTCCTGGTTCTCGCGCTCACCGCGCTCGCGGTCGCACTGCTGCCCCTGCCGCCCGCCGGGCGCGCGGTCGTCGCCCTCGTCGGGGTCGTCGCGACGGTGGCGGCGATGGGCCTGACGTCGCGCCGGATCACCGATCGCGCGATCCGCGCCGAGTACGGCGAGGAGCTCGGCGGGCAGGCGGAGCGCCCCGCTGACGACGGACTAGGCTGATGCCCGTGACCAACGCCAGATACCTCGAACTCCTGCCCGCCGTCGACGTCGCCGACGGGCAGGCCGTCCGCCTCGTCCAGGGCGAGGCCGGGACGGAGACCTCCTACGGTGCACCGCTCGACGCGGCGATGCAGTGGCAGAACGACGGCGCCGAGTGGGTACACCTGGTGGACCTGGACGCCGCGTTCGGACGGGGCACCAACCGGGAGCTCCTCGCCGAGGTCGTGCGGGCGCTCGACGTCAAGGTCGAGATGTCCGGCGGGATCCGCGATGACGAGTCGCTCGAGGCCGCGCTCGCCACCGGCTGCGCGCGCGTCAACCTGGGCACGGCCGCGCTCGAGAACCCCGAGTGGTGCGCCTCGGCCATCGCCCGCCACGGTGACCGCATCGCGGTGGGTCTCGACGTGCGGGTCATCGACGGCGAGCCGCGGCTGCGCGGCCGGGGATGGGTCTCCGACGGCGGCAACCTGTGGGAGGTCCTCGAGCGCCTCGACAAGGACGGGTGCGCCCGCTACGTCGTCACCGACGTGTCCAAGGACGGCATGCTCAACGGGCCCAACCTGGAGATGCTCTCCCAGGTGTGCGCTGCCACCGACGCGCCGGTGGTGGCCTCCGGTGGCGTCTCGTCCGTCGCGGATCTCGAGGCCATCGCCTCGCTGGTGCCGCAGGGCGTGGAGGGGGCCATCGTGGGCAAGGCCCTCTACGCCGGTCGGTTCACCCTTCCCGAAGCGCTCGCCGCCGTCAGCGGCCGCTGAATCCGTCGAGCGCCGTGTTCACCCGGTAGCTCCACCCCCGCACGACCTCGAGCAGGAGGCCCGAGATGTCAGATCAGACCGGAAACACCCTGCCGACGGGACTCCCCGTCGACCCCGCCGAGGCGCTCGCGCTGGCGACGCGGGTGCTCGACGAGGTGACGCCCCGGTTCGTCGAGGGCGTCGGCGCCCCCGGCGTCCAGAACAAGGGCGCACGGAACGACTTCGCCACCGAGCTGGACCTGGAACTGGAGCGCCGGATCTCCGACGCGCTGCCTGAGGGGACGGGCCTCGAGGTGCACGGTGAGGAGTTCGGCGGCCCGCCCGTGAACGAGGGCACGCTGTGGGTGGTCGACCCGATCGACGGAACCGCCAACTACTCGCTGGGCATCCCGACGGCGGGCATCCTCGTCGCGTTGGTCCACGAGCGCCAGCCGGTGCTCGGCCTGACGTGGCTGCCGTTGCTCGGCCTGACGTTCACCTCGATCGCCGGTGGGCCGCTCATGGAGAACGGCGTCGAGTCCCCGCGGATGTCGGACGTCTCCATCCGCGACGTGGCACTCGGACTCGGCTCTCTCAATACCGGCGCCCGGACCACGTACCCGCCGGCCTACCGCCGCGAGGTGTTCGAACAGCTCACCCTCGACGCCGCGCGGACCCGCAAGTTCGGCTCGACCGGTGTCGACCTGTCGTTCGTCGCGTCAGGGCGGCTGTCCGCCGCGGTGAGCTTCGGCAACTACGCCTGGGACAACGCCGCGGGCGCGTCCCACATCCGTGCCGCGGGCGGTGTCGTCACCGACCTCACGGGTGGACCGTGGTCCATCGACTCGCCCTCGCTGCTGGCGGCGGCCCCACGCGCCCACGCGGAGGTGTTGGACACGGTCCGGCAGCTCGGTGAGCCGGGGAACTTCTTCGAGGCCGGTCGACGCCGGTCCACGCCGGAACCCGAGAGTCCGCGCCCGTGGCTGGCCGGGGAGCGGTGATCCGGCCATGACACTCGCCACCAGGGTCATCCCGTGTCTCGACGTCGACGCCGGCCGTGTGGTCAAGGGCGTGAACTTCCTCGATCTCCGCGACGCCGGCGATCCCGTGGAGCTCGCCGCGGCCTATGACGCGCAGGGAGCGGACGAGCTCACGTTCCTCGATGTCACCGCGTCGTCCGCGGGTCGCGGCACCATGATCGACGTGGTCCGCCGCACGGCCGAGCAGGTCTTCATCCCACTCACCGTGGGCGGCGGCGTCCGTGCCGAAGAGGACGTCGACCAGCTCCTGCGGGCCGGCGCCGACAAGGTCAGCGTGAACACCGCGGCCATCGCCCGACCTGAGCTACTCGGTGAGCTCAGCCGGCGCTTCGGTTCGCAGTGCATCGTGCTCTCCGTCGACGCGCGCACCGTGCCCGAGGGCTCAGAGCCGACGCCGTCGGGGTGGGAGGTCACCACGCACGGTGGCCGCCGCGGCACCGGCATCGACGCCGTCGAGTGGGCCCGGCGCGGGCAGGAGCTGGGCGTGGGGGAGATCCTGCTCAACTCGATGGACGCCGACGGCACCAAGGAGGGTTTCGACCTGGCGATGGTGCGGGCGGTCCGTGAGGCCGTGTCGATCCCCGTCATCGCCTCGGGAGGCGCGGGCGCGGTGGAGCACTTCGCGCCCGCCGTCCACGCCGGGGCGGACGCGGTGTTGGCCGCCAGCGTCTTCCACTTCGGGGAGATGACCGTCGGCGACGTCAAGAAGGCGCTCGCGGCCGAGGGGATCACGGTCCGATGACCGCGCACGTCCTGGACCGGTCCATCGCCGAGCGGCTCTCACGCAATGCCGACGGCCTGATCGCGGCCGTCGTGCAGGACGCCACCTCGGGTCGGGTGCTCATGATGGCGTGGATGGACGACGCCGCACTCGCCGAGACCCTGGCGACCCGCCGCGGCGTGTACTACTCGCGCTCGCGGGGTCAGCGCTGGGTGAAGGGGGAGACCTCGGGCCACGTGCAGCACGTCCGTAGCGTGGAGATCGACTGCGACGGGGACACAGTCCTGCTCCGGGTCGACCAGACCGGGGCGGCGTGCCACAACGGCACGACCAGTTGTTTCGACACCGCCACACTTCTCGGGGAGGACTGATCGCCGTGCCGTTCATCCAGATCAACCAGCTCGACGGGATGACCGCGGAGGGCAAGGCCCGCGTCATCGAGGCCGTCACCGCGGCGTACGCGGAGGCCTCGGGCAAGGACCCCGCGAAGGTGTGGGTCCATGTCAACGACATGCCGCACGACTCCTTCGGCATCGGCGGCAAGGCCCTCGGATGAGCACCGCGACCACCACGTTGGAGCAGTTCCGCGCGCTCGCCGCGGGGCACCGGGTGGTGCCGGTCGTGCGCACGGTCCTCGCCGACTCCGAGACCCCGCTCTCGGCTTACGTCAAGCTGGCGGGGGACCGGCCGGGCACGTTCCTGTTGGAGTCGGCCGAACACGGGCGCTCCTGGTCACGGTGGTCGTTCATCGGCTGTGGCGCGGCGGCCGCGCTGACGGTCGACGAGGCCGGCGAGGCGACGTGGTGGGGCAGCGTCCCCGCCGGCGCGCCGACCGGCGGTGATCCGCTGGACGCCCTCCGACGGACCCTCGAGCTGCTGCGGACCGACCAGATCGTGGGCCTGCCGCCGCTGACGTCCGGGATGGTCGGTTACCTGGGGTATGACATCGTCCGCAGGCTCGAGCGGATCGCCCCCGACACGATCGACGACCTACGGGTGCCGGAGCTCGTCCAGTTGCTGGCCACGGATCTGGCCGCCTTCGACCACCACGAGGGCCGGATCCATCTCATCGCGAACGCCGTCAACTGGGACGGCAGCGACGAGCGGGTGGACGAGGCGTATGCGGACGCGGTCGAGCGGCTCGAGTCGATGACGGCGCGTCTCGCCGAGCCCGGCGCCGGCGGGGTGAGCGTGTTCAACACACCTGATCCGCGGGTGCGTCGTCGCACCGACGAGCCCACCTATCACGCGCGGGTCGCCGACATCATCGAGCAGATCCACGCGGGCGAGGCGTTCCAGGTGGTGCTGAGCCAGCGCTTCGAGGTCGACACCGACGCCTCGCCGCGCGATGTGTACCGCATCCTGCGTACCACCAACCCCAGCCCGTACATGTTCCTCATGACGATCCCGGACGGCACGGGGCCGGACGGGTTCGGCGGGACGGCGTTCACGATCGTGGGATCGAGCCCGGAGGCTCTGGTCACCGTGGTCGACGGCGTCGCCACGACCCACCCCATCGCGGGGACGAGGCCCAGGGGTGACGACGACGAGCACGACATCCTGCTCGCCAAGGACCTGGTGGACGACGCCAAGGAGAACGCCGAGCATCTGATGTTGGTCGACCTCGGGCGCAACGACCTGGGCCGCGTCTGCGTCCCGGGCACGGTCGAGGTGACCGAGTTCCGCCAGGTGGAGCGGTACAGCCACGTGATGCACCTCGTGTCGACGGTGACGGGGCGCCTGGCCGACGGGCGGACGGGCATCGACGCGGTGACCGCGTGCTTCCCGGCCGGCACCCTCTCGGGTTCCCCGAAGCCGCGGGCCCTGCAGATCATCGAGGACCTCGAGGACACCCGCCGCGGCGTGTACGGCGGCGTGGTCGGCTACGTGGATTTCGCGGGCAACACCGATCAGGCCATCGCGATCCGCTCGGCGGTGATCAAGGACGGCACCGCGTTCGTCCAGGCCGGGGCCGGAATCGTCGCCGACTCGGTGGCGGCCTCGGAGGACGCCGAGTGTCGCAACAAGGCGATGGCGGTCCTGCGGGCCGTCTCCGCCGCGGAGACGCTGCGGCCGGCAGGGGAGTCCCGGTGAGCCGTCGCGCCCGGCTCCTGGTGCCCGTCGTCCTGCTGCTCGTCGGCGCGGCCCTGCTGTGGATCGCCTCCCGGATGGTGTGGCTCGATGTGGCCGCGTTCAACGACCAGTCGGGTGAGGCCCGGCGCGCGCTCGTCGGCGCCGAGTGGCAGCCGGCTCTTGTGCCGCTCGCGCTGGGCGCCCTGGCCGCCATTGCGGCGGTGGCATTGGTGCGGGGGCTCGCGGCCCGCGCCGTGGGAGCGGTCATCGCCCTGCTCGGGGTGGCGGCCGTCGCGTTGCTGATCTCGTCGGTGGGCGGCGTCGACGCCGAGCGGGTCCATACGGTGATCACGAGTGACGAGGGGGTCGCCCGGACCAACGCGGGGCCGGGCGCCGAGGGCTCCGAGTCGATCCCGGAGTGGTCCCGGATCACCGAGTCGTCGACCCGGCCGGTGGGCCCGTCGCTCACCGGCGCCGGCGCGGCCGCGCTGCTCGCGGCGGGGATCGTCGTCCTCGCGCGGCCGGCGCGTCCGGTGCGGCGCGACGACCGGTACGTCACGCCCGCCGTACGCCGCGGAACCGGCGGAGAAGCGAGGGATGACGCGGACGGCGACGCCGGTCGTGACCTCTGGTCGGAGCTCGACGAAGGACGCGATCCGACCGGTTGACCGCGACGGGGTGGACCCGATTCGGGAACCCGGCTCCGGACCTCTATTGTCGATCTCGATCACACTTTCCGCCCCGATCACTGCTGAGGGAGGTCACGGTGGGTACCGTGCTGGACTCGATTCTCGACGGGGTCCGCGAGGACGTCGCGGCCCGCGAGGCCGTCATCGACCTGGAGTCGGTGAAGAAGGCGGCCCTGTCCGCGTCGGACCCGCTCGATGCGCTCAAGGCGCTGCGCGACCCGGGTGTGGGCGTCATCGCCGAGGTGAAGAGGGCGAGCCCGTCCAAGGGGGCGTTGGCCGACATTCCCGATCCGGCGGTGCTGGCCCGCATGTACGAGGACGGCGGGGCGCGGATCATCTCGTGCCTGACCGAGGAGCGACGCTTCCACGGCAGCCTGGCCGATCTCGACGCGGTCCGGCGCGCGGTCGACATCCCGGTCCTGCGCAAGGACTTCGTCGTGGGGCCGTACCAGATCCACGAGGCGCGGGCGCACGGAGCGGACCTGGTCCTGCTCATCGTGGCCGCCCTCGAGCAGGACGCCCTGGTGTCGCTGCTGGACCGTACCGAGTCGCTCGGGATGACCGCGCTGGTGGAGGTCCACACCGAGGAGGAGGCGGACCGCGCCCTGGAGGCCGGAGCGAGCGTCATCGGCGTCAACGCCCGCAACCTCAAGACCCTCGAGGTCGACCGGGACGTGTTCTCCCGCATCGCACCGGGCCTGCCGTCCGACGTCGTGAAGATCGCCGAGTCGGGTGTCCGGGACGCCTCCGACCTCCTGGCGTACGCCAGCGTGGGTGCGGACGCGGTCCTCGTCGGCGAGGGGCTGGTGACGCAGGGCGACCCGCGTGCGGCCTGCAACGCGCTGGCCACGGCGGGTGCTCACCCCTCCTGCCCGCAGGGGCCCCGCTAGGCCCCGGTGGTGGGCTTCCGGCAGACTGGGAGTCGTGAACTCCAAGGATCTGACGTCACTGCCCACCATGGGGGAGGTGCTCCGGACAGCCACCGGACACGAGCCTGACCAGCGCGGCCACTGGGGGCCGTTCGGGGGCCGTTACGTTCCCGAGGCGTTGATGGCGGTCGTGGACGAGGTGACCGACGCCTACGCCAAGGCCCGCGCGGACGAGGAGTACCTCGACCAGCTGGACCGGCTGCAGAAGCACTATTCGGGTCGGCCGTCCCCTCTGTACGAGGCCACGCGGTTCGGCGAGGAGATCGGCGCCCGGGTCTTCCTCAAGCGCGAGGACCTCAACCACACCGGCTCGCACAAGATCAACAACGTGCTCGGTCAGGCGCTGCTCGCCCAGCGGATGGGTAAGAACCGCGTCATCGCGGAGACCGGCGCCGGCCAGCACGGGGTGGCCACCGCCACTGCGTGTGCGTTGCTGGGGTTGGAGTGCAAGATCTACATGGGCGCGGTGGACGTGCGTCGTCAGGCGCTCAACGTCGCCCGGATGCGTCTGCTGGGCGCGGAGGTCGAGGCCGTCGAGATCGGCTCGGCCACGCTCAAGGACGCGATCAACGAGGCGATGCGCGACTGGGTCGCGCACGCCGACGACACCTACTACGCGTTCGGCACGGCGGCCGGGCCGCACCCGTTCCCGACGATGGTCCGCGACTTCCAGCGGATCGTCGGTGCCGAGGCGCGGGTGCAGATCCTCGAGCAGGCGGGACGGCTGCCGGACGCCGCGGTCGCCTGCGTCGGCGGTGGTTCCAACGCGATCGGCCTGTTCCACCCGTTCATCGAGGACGAGTCCGTGCGCCTCGTCGGCTGCGAGGCCGGCGGTGACGGTGTGGAGACCGGGCGTACCGCGGCGACCGTCAACGCCGGCCGGCCCGGCGTGTTCCAGGGCTCGTACGCCCACCTCATGCAGGACGAGGACGGTCAGACGATCGAGTCGCATTCCATCTCCGCCGGCCTGGACTACCCGGGCGTCGGGCCGGAGCACTCGCGGCTGTCGGATATCGGTCGCGCCGAATACCGGCCGATCACCGACACCCAGGCCATGGACGCCTTCGCGCAGTTGTGCCGTACGGAGGGCATCATCCCGGCCATCGAGTCCGCACATGCGGTCGCCGGAGCGGCCCAGCTCGCCGCCGAGGGGGTCGGCCTGATCCTGGTTAACGTCTCCGGCCGCGGGGACAAGGACGTCGACACCGCCGCGCGGTGGTTCGGGTTGTTGGGCGGTGGTGAGCCGCCGGAGGCCGGGGTGGATTCGAGCCGGGGTGCCGACGACGGCGAGGGTGCGTACGCGGACGGGGGAGTCGAGGGATGAGCGTTCTCAGCGACGTGTTCGAGCGGTGCCGGGCGGAGAACCGGGCCGCGCTCATCGGCTACTACCCGGCCGGGTACCCGACCCTCGAGGGATCGATCGAGGCCGTCCGGACGATGGTCGAGGGCGGCTGCGACATCATCGAGGTCGGCATCCCCTACTCCGACCCCATGATGGACGGCCCCACCATCCAGGCCGCCGCGGACACCGCCCTCGAGGCGGGATTCCGGGTCGCGGACACCTTCGAGGTCGTCCGGGCGGTCGCTGACGCCGGCGCGGTGCCCGTGGTGATGACCTACTGGAACCCCGTCCTGCAATACGGGGTCGACCGCTTGGCCGCCGATCTCGCGGCGGCCGGCGGCACCGGCGTGATCACTCCCGACCTCATCCCCGACGAGGCGGACGACTGGATCGCCGCCTCCGATGCGCACGGCATCGACCGGGTCTTCCTCGTGGCCCCGTCGTCCACCCCGGAACGGCTGGCGATGACGCTGTCGCGCACGGGTGGCTTCGTCTACGTCCAGGCGGTGATGGGGGTGACCGGCGCGCGGGACGTCGTTTCGGACGCGCCGCGCACGCTCACCCGGCGCGTACGCGAGATATCCGATCTGGCCTGTGGTGTGGGTCTGGGTGTGCGGAACGGCGACCAGGCCGCCGAGATCGCCTCCTACGCCGACGGCGTCATCGTCGGCTCGGCGCTCATCACGGCGGCGACCGAGGGGCCGGACGCGCTCAGGCGTCTGACGGCGGAGCTGGCCGAGGGTGTCCGTCGCCGCGGAGTGTCGTCGTGATCCCGAGCCCTCCCCAAGGCGTGTGGGAGATCGGCCCGTTCCCGCTGCGCGCCTACGCGTTGTGGATCATCCTCGGCATCGTCATCGCGGTTTGGTGGGGCGAGAAGCGCTGGGTCGCGCGTGGCGGGCGGGCGGGGGTCGTGCTCGACACCGCGCTGTGGGCGATCCCGTTCGGGCTCATCGGCGGGCGCATCTACCACGTGGCCACCGACTGGTACCGCTACTTCGGTGAGGGCCGTAACCCGGTCGACGCGCTGAAGATCTGGGACGGCGGTCTGGGCATCTGGGGCGCCGTCGCGTTCGGTGCGCTCGGGGCCTACATCGGACTCCGGCAGCAGGGGATCCGGGCCCTCGGCGCACTGGGGGACTCGATCGCGCCGGGCGTCGTCCTCGCGCAGGGCATCGGCCGTCTCGGGAACTACTTCAACCAGGAGCTCTACGGACGCGAGACAGACGTGCCGTGGGCCCTGGAGATCTACCAGCGCTACGACGAGGCGTACGGCTACTCCGAGACCATCGGGCGTTCCACCGGGCAGGTGCTGGCGACGGTGCACCCCACGTTCCTCTACGAACTGCTGTGGAACGTCCTCGTCGCGGTCGCGCTGGTGCTGATCGACCGCCGGTTCAGGCTCGGACACGGCCGGCTCTTCGCCCTCTACGTGGCGCTGTACTGCTTCGGCCGGTTCTGGGTCGAGTTGCTGCGCGCCGACGCCGCCACCGAGGTGTTCGGCCTCCGGATCAACACGATCGTGTCGCTGGTCGTCATGATCGCCGCGCTGCTGTACTTCTGGCGTGCCCGCCGCGGCCGTGAGGCCCCCTCGGAGCTGCGCGCTCTCGGCGATCCCGTGGACGAGTCGGTGGGGGACGGCCCGACGGACGCACCCCCGTTGTCCGGCCGTTGACGTCGGGTTAACCGGCCAGCCGGTCGAGGGGACTAGATTGGGTCGGGTGAATCGTCGTACCAAGATCGTCTGCACCCTGGGTCCCGCTGTCGCCTCGGAGGCCGGCATCCGTGAGCTGGTCGACGCGGGGATGGATGTCGCCCGCCTCAACTTCAGTCACGGAGAGCATGCCGACCACGAGGCCAACTACAAGTGGGTCCGCAAGGCCTCCGACGAGTCCGGACGCGCGGTCGGCGTGCTCGCGGACCTCCAGGGCCCCAAGATCAGGCTGGGCCGGTTCATCGAGGGCCGGCACGAGTGGGCGGAGGGCGACCACGTCGTCATCACCGTCGCGGACGTCGAGGGCACCAAGGACCGCGTCTCCACCACGTACAAGGGTCTCGCGGCCGACGCGCGCCCGGGGGACCGCCTGCTGGTGGACGACGGGAACATCGGCTTGACCGTCGAGCGGGTCGAGGGCGACGACGTGCGCTGCGTCGTCACCGAGGGCGGCACCGTGTCCAACAACAAGGGCGTCTCGCTTCCGGGCATGAACGTCTCCGTGCCCGCACTGAGCGAGAAGGACATCGCCGACCTGAGGTTCGCCCTCGCTCTGGGCGTCGACTTCATCGCGTTGTCCTTCGTGCGGTCCCCCGCGGATGTCGACCTCGTGCACGAGGTGATGGACGAGGTGGGCATCCACGTCCCCGTCATCGCCAAGCTCGAGAAGCCCGAGGCCGTCAAGAACCTCGAGTCCATCGTGCTGGCGTTCGACGCCATCATGGTGGCGCGCGGGGACCTGGGCGTTGAGCTGCCGCTGCAGGAGGTCCCGCTGGTCCAGAAGCGGGCCATCCAGATCGCCCGCGAGAACGCCAAGCCGGTCATCGTGGCCACGCAGATGCTCGAGTCGATGATCACCAACTCCCGGCCCACGAGGGCGGAGGCCTCCGACGTGGCCAACGCGGTCCTCGACGGGGCGGACGCGGTCATGCTCTCCGGCGAGACCTCCGTGGGCAAGTACCCCATCGACGCCGTGCGGACGATGTCCTCGATCGCGCTGGCTGTGGAGTCGGATTCCACCGCCGCACCCGACCTGGTCCACATCCCGCGCACCAAGCGTGGCGTGATCTCGTACTCGGCGCGCGAGATCGGCGAGCGGCTCGGGGCGAAGGCGCTCGTCGCGGTCACCTCCACCGGTGACACCGTCCGGCGTCTCGCCCGCCTGCACAGTCACCTGCCACTCATCGCCATCACCGGCGATCCGCGCATCCGCAGTCAGCTGTCGCTGACGTGGGGAACCGAGACCTTCCTCACCGACCGCGTCACCGAGACGGCGGAGCTGGTGAAGGTCACCGACGAACTCCTGCTCCCGGTCGAGGGATACAACGAGGACGACCTCATCGTGATCGTCGCCGGCAACGTGCCGGGGGTGGAGGGGTCGACCAACTTCATCCTCGTGCACCGGATCGGCGAGGCCGACCACTGAACAGGGCGGGGACGAGGCGTCGACCGCCTGTAGTCACCATCTGATAACACCCGGAAGCGCCGGTGAGCACCCCCGCTCACCGGTGCTTTCGTCTGAGTTCGTGCTTTTGACGTGACAGCGCCGAGACAATTCTGTTACCTTCTTGGAGGCCACCGGGGAAGCCGGTCGGCTCACCGCTTCACCCCTCTAGACCCCGAGGTTTCCCCTGATGTCCGACGCCACTCGCATCACCTTCGCCGAGCTCGCAGACCGACTCGGCGTCGAGGGTTCCGGCGCGACCGCCGGTCGCCACCGTGCAGCCCGTTCCTCCAACGCCGTGGGCCGCCTCGTCGCCGGCACCGTCGCCGGCGCGGCCCTCACCGGCGGCGCGGCCCTCGCCGCCGCCCCCGCCGCGTCCGCGCAGTCCGCCGAGATCGGCGTGGACCAGCTCACCGAGATGGCGCAGGGTGTCGTCCAGGGCATCGGACTCACCCCCGAGCAGCTGCGCGAGTACGCGATCGACCCGGCGATGTTCGGTTCGCTCGGCCTCCCGGCCGCCGGTGGTGCGCACGCCCCGACCTACGGCCCGATCACCTCCGGCTTCGGCCCGCGCTGGGGCACGTTCCACAACGGCACGGACTTCGGCGCCCCGATCGGCACCCCGATGTTCGCCGCCAAGTCGGGCACCGTCGTCGCGGCCGGGCCGGCGTCCGGGTACGGCCTGTGGATCCGCATCCAGACCGACGACGGGCACCTCCTCGAGTACGGCCACAACGATCAGAACTACGTCTCCGTGGGGCAGCGGGTCAACGCCGGCCAGGTCATCGGGACGGTCGGCAACCGTGGCTACTCCACCGGGCCGCACCTCCACTTCGGTGTGCGGAACCCGGCCGGCCAGTGGATCGATCCCGTGCCGTGGCTGCGCGCCAACGGCATCGCGGTCTGATCGCGAGGGCCTCGCCGTCTGACCGGGCCATCCCGGCTCACGCACGCACTGCGCCCCGCCTCCCCTGAAGGAGGCGGGGCGCATCGCTTTGTGCGGTCGGGCTCCGTGCGCTTCTGACAGAGTGGGTGGGGAGTATCCACATCTAATCGAGAGGCGATCCATGTCGCAGACCGTGAAGGGCGTCATCGCCCGCAGCAAGGGTGCCGAGGTCGAACTGGTCGATGTCGTGGTGCCCGATCCGGGGCCCAACGATGTCATCGTTCGGGTGCAGGCGTGCGGCGTCTGCCATACCGATCTGGCGTACCGGGACGGCGGCATCAACGACGAGTACCCCTTCCTCCTCGGCCACGAGGCCGCAGGAGTCGTCGAGACCGTCGGGGACCGCGTCACGCACGTGGCCGAGGGTGACTACGTCGTCCTCAACTGGCGGGCGGTGTGTGGCGAGTGCCGTGCCTGCAAGCGCGGGCAGCTCGAGTACTGCTTCAACACCCACAACGCGTCGAAGCCGATGACCCTCACCGACGGCACCGCGCTCACGCCCGCTCTCGGTATCGGGGCGTTCATCGACAAGACGCTGGTCCACGAGGGCCAGTGCACGAAGGTCGATCCGTCCGCCGATCCGGCGGTCGCCGGTCTGCTCGGCTGTGGCGTGATGGCCGGCATCGGTGCCGCGATCAACACCGGCAAGGTGACCCGCGGCCAGTCCGTGGCCGTGATCGGGTGCGGCGGTGTGGGCGTCGCCGCGATCGCCGGCGCGCGACTCGCGGGCGCCTCCGAGATCATCGCGGTGGACATCGACGACACCAAGCTCGAGTGGGCCAAGGACTTCGGGGCGACCCACACGGTCAACTCGACCTCCACGGACCCCGTCGCCGCGATCCGGGAGTCCACCGGCGGTTTCGGCGCAGATGTCGTGATCGACGCGGTCGGCCGGCCCGAGACGTACGAGCAGGCGTTCTACGCCCGCGACCTCGCCGGCACGGTCGTCCTCGTGGGCGTCCCCACGCCGGAGATGCGCCTCGAGCTCCCGCTGCTGGACTTCTTCGGCCGCGGCGGGTCCCTCAAATCCTCCTGGTACGGCGACTGCCTGCCCGAGAGGGATTTCCCGATGCTCGTCGACCTGCACCTGCAGGGTCGACTCCCGCTGGAGAAGTTCGTCTCCGAGCGGATCGGCATCGACGCCGTCGAGGCGGCGTTCGACGCCATGAAGTCCGGTTCCGTACTGCGATCGGTGGTGACGTTGTGAGTGAGACCTACACCAGCGCCGGCTACGCCGGTGGACTGCGTATCGAGAAGGTCATCACGAGCGGGATCTTCGCGCTCGACGGCGGCGAATGGGAGGTGGACAACAACATCTGGATCCTCGGGGACGACTCCGAGGTGTTCGTGATCGACGCGGCCCACACGGCCCAGCCGATCATCGACGCGGTCGGGGGGCGGAAGGTCAAGGGCATCCTGTGCTCGCACGCCCACAACGACCACATCACGGTGGCACCGGAGCTGTCCGAGAAGCTCGACGCCCCGATTTTCGTCCACCCCGGCGACCAGATGCTGTGGGACGAGACGCATCCGGACGTGTCCCACGGTGAACTGCAGGACGGTCAGCAGTTCGAGATCGCGGGTACCCGCGTCGACGTGATGAACACCCCCGGGCACTCGCCGGGCTCGTGCGTGTTCCACGTCCCCGAGGCGGGTGTCCTGTTCTCGGGCGACACGCTGTTCTCGGGCGGGCCGGGCGCCACCGGGCGCTCGTACTCGGACTTCCCGACGATCATCACCTCCATCCGCGAGCGGATCCTCACGCTCCCGGCGGAGACCCTCGTGCACACCGGTCACGGTGACGGCACGAAGGTCGGGGACGAGTCCCCGCACCTCGAGGAGTGGATCAGGCGCGGGCACTGATACCCCGCGCAGAACCAGCCGGCCCGCGGTGGCCCGCCCGGTGTGACGCCGGGTGGTGTCGCCGCGGGCCGGTCCCGTCCCGGCGGGCCGACCGGCTGTCAGACCCACCGCTCGGCGGGCCGATACGGACCGCCGTCGTCGGGCAGGATGGGAGTGGTCTGACGCGCCCACCGGGCGCCACCCTCGCGACCGCGTCGGGTGCGAGAGGGTCGGACCCACGAGGAGGAGTCACCGACATGGCCAGGGTCACCGCCACCAACACCATCGTCATCGAGGCACCGGTCGACGCCGTGACCACGGCGATCGCCGACTACGCCCGGGTCCGGCCGCGGATTCAGCCCGAGCAGTTCAGCGCCTACCGGCTGATCGAGGGCGGGCAGGGCCACGGCACCGTCGCGGCCTGGAACCTGCAGGCGACGAAGAAGCGCAATCGCGACGTCAAGGCGACCGTGACGGTGGACGACGCGGGCGCGCACTGGTCGCTCGTGGAGAAGGACGAGAACTCGTCCATGGCAACCACGTACACCGTCCGCGAGGCCACGGGCGGCTCGCTCGTCGAGATGACCACGTCCTGGAACGGAGCGGGGGGAGTGGGCGGGTTCTTCGAGCGGACCTTCGCGCCGGCCGGACTCAAGCGCATCCAGCACCAGCTGCTGACCAACCTCAAGGCCGACGTCGAGGGCTGACTTCCTGGCGTGGGCGCTGAACGGCACAGTTTCCCCGCCATGGTGCGGAAGGGTCGGCGTGGTGGTGCCCCCGGTCGGACTCGAACCGACACTGGACGGGTTTTGAATCCGTTGCCTCTGCCAATTGGGCTACGGGGGCGAGCGCGGCGAGCCGCTGCTCGGTGAGTCTAACCGACGACCGGTGAGCGTCTGTCCGACGCCCGCCCTAGAGTGGCCGTGTGAGCACCACGAGCCAGACCACAGACGTCACCACCGCCGCACCCTCCTCCGCCGTCCAAGGGGAGGGGCCGGCGAGGCTGCTGCTGCTGGACGGGCACTCGCTGGCGTTCCGTGCGTTCTACGCGCTGCCAGCGGAGAACTTCTCCACCGCGTCCGGTCAGCACACCAACGCCGTCTACGGCTTCCTGTCGATGGTGGCAAACCTCGTCACCGAGGAGGAGCCCACCCACCTCGCCGTGGCGTTCGACGTCTCACGGGCCACGCTGCACCGCACGGCCGAGTACCCCGAGTACAAGTCGACCCGTTCGGCCGCCCCGGAGGAGTTCAAGGGGCAGATCGAGCTCATCCAGGAGGCGCTCGCCGCACTCGGGGTGCGGACGCTCTCACTCGAGGGGCACGAGGCCGACGACATCATCGCCACCCTCGCGACGGGCGCCACGCACTCGGGCGATGCCCGGATCCTCATCTGTACCGGTGACCGCGACGCGCTGCAGCTCGTTTCCGACGCCGTCACCGTGCTCTATCCGGTCAAGGGCGTCTCGGAGCTCGCGCGCTTCACGCCCGAGGCGGTCGAGGCGAAGTACGGCGTCACGCCGGCCCAGTACCCGGACGTCGCCGCGCTGCGCGGGGACAACTCCGACAACCTGCCGGGGGTTCCGAAGGTCGGTGACAAGACCGCCGCCAAGTGGATCACCCAGTACGGCAGCCTGTCCGAGCTCATCGCGCACGCGGACGAGATCAAGGGCAAGGTGGGGGAGAGTTTCCGCGAACACCTCCCGCAGGTCCAGCTCAACCGCCGCATCACCGAGCTCACCCGGGACCTGGATCTGGGTGTCGAGCTCGCCGACCTCGTCCGGTCCACCCCGGAGCGCGGTGATGTCAACGCACTGTTCGACCGGTTGGAATTCGGGCCCCAGGCCCGCGACCGCTTCCTGTCGGCCTTCCTTCCAGAGGGGGCCCCGGAGCCCGCCGCTGAGGTCGCGCTCGAACAGGCGTCGCTCCTGCACGCCGGCGAGGTCTCGGACTGGCTCGCAGCCCACGCGCCGGCCGGGAAGCGGCACGGCCTCGTCGTCGTCGGTCCCTCCCGGCCCGGCGCCGGTGACGCACAGACCATCACCATCGCCGCCGCAGGCGGCGCCTCCGCCCACCTCGACCTCGCGGCGATCGGACCCGACGACGAGCAGGCCCTCCGGGGATGGCTCGGGGACGACGCCGTCCACAAGGCGGTCCACGACGCCAAGGCCGCCACCCACGCGCTGATGGGACGCGACCTACGTCTCGGCGGGGTCACGATGGATGTCGCTCTGGCGGCGTACCTCGTCCGCCCGGGGCAGCGCAGCTACGGACTCGCCGAACTGTTCCAGCGCCACCTGCGCCGCGAACTCCCGGAGGCGGAGGCGGCGGAGAAACAGCTGTCGCTCCTCGACGAGGTCGATGACGCCGAGGCCGCACAGAAGGCCGCCGACGCCGCCGCGACCCGCGCCCGCGCGGTGGTCGACCTCGCCGAGCGGTTGGACGTGGAGCTGGACCAGGTGCACGGCGCCACCCTCATGGCGGAGATGGAGCTACCTCTCGTGCCGGTGCTCGCGCGGATGGAGTCCATCGGCATCGCGGTCGACGCCGCCGCGCTGGACGGACTGCGCGACGACTTCGCCGACCGCGGCCGGCAGGCGGCCGAGGCCGCGTATGCCGCGATCGGGGGCGAGCAGATCAACCTCGGATCGCCCAAGCAACTCCAGGTGGTCCTGTTCGAGACGCTCGGGATGCCCAAGACCAAGAAGACCAAGACCGGGTACACCACCGACGCCAAGGCGCTGGAGGAACTGCTCGCCAAGGAGACGGGCGACACCCCGGGGCGGGCCTTCCTCGAGGCGCTGCTCCTGCACCGTGAGACGACGAAGATGCGCACGACCGTAGAGGGGCTGATCAAGACCATCGGCGACGACCGACGCATCCACACCACCTTCAACCAGACCGTCGCCGCCACCGGCCGCCTGTCCTCGACCGACCCCAACCTGCAGAACATCCCCGTGCGCACCGAAGACGGCCGGCGCATCCGCGGCTCGTTCGTCGTGGGTGAGGGGTACGACTGTCTGCTCACCGCCGACTACAGCCAGATCGAGATGCGCGTCATGGCGCACCTGTCCGGCGACGCCGGCCTCATCGAGGCCTTCCGCACCGGCGAAGACCTGCACTCGTTCGTGGGGGCCCGGGCGTTCGGGGTCCCGATCGACCAGGTCACCCCCGAGCTGCGGCGCCGCGTCAAGGCCATGAGCTACGGCCTCGCGTACGGGCTCAGCGCCTTCGGCCTCGCCGCCCAGCTCGGAATCAGCCAGGGCGAGGCGCGCGAGCAGATGGAGGCGTACTTCTCCCGGTTCGGCGGGGTCCGCGACTACCTCCAGGCGGTCGTCGAACAGGCCCGTAAGGACGGGTACACCGAGACTCTCTTCGGTCGCCGGCGCTATCTCCCCGAGCTCAACTCGGATAACCGGCTCAAGCGCGAGAACGCGGAACGTGCCGCCCTCAACGCGCCGATCCAGGGCACCGCCGCCGACATCATCAAGGCCGCGATGCTCGAGGTGGACGCCGACCTCACCGCACGGGGACTCAGAAGTCGACTGCTCCTCCAGGTCCACGACGAGCTGGTGTTGGAGGTGGCGCCCGGCGAACTGGACGAGGTCCGCGACCTGGTGGTCGACCGCATGTACTCCGCGATCGAGTTGGACGTACCGCTGGACGTGTCGACCGGCACCGGTCCGAACTGGGACTCCGCCGCCCACTGACAGGTCCAGGGAGGGTGGGGCCACCGGCGCGACGGAGCCACTACGCGACGGAGATCACTGGGCCCGAAACAGGTCGATTGGTTTTGAGCCGGTCCCCGTATGCCCTAGGTTCATTGCAGATTCGGCTTCCCGACGCCTGAAAGGGCACCCACATGACCCTCACCTCACGGCGCGGCCTGCGTGCCGCCCTGGCCATGACCGCCACCGCAGCCCTCGCCCTGACCGGCTGCACCACCAACACCGAGGGCCCGCAGGATTCCGGGGAGCCCCGCGAGGAGGTGTCGCTGGAGGCCGACGAGGCGATCGCCGCGCTCGTGCCCGCCGAGATCCGCGACAAGGGCGTCATAGTGATCGGCACCAACCCGCCGTACGCCCCCAACGAGTTCAAGGACGAGAACGGCGAGATCGTCGGCTTCGACATCGACGTCATGACCGCAATCGCCCAGCTCATGGGACTCCGCGCCGAATTCCGCGAGTCGGACTTCGACCGGATCATCCCGGCCATCGAGGGCGGCACCATGGACATGGGCGCCTCCTCCTTCACCGTCAACGACGAGCGCCTCAAGACCGTCGACTTCGTGACCTACTTCGAGGCCGGGATCCAATGGGCGTCGGCCGCCGGCAACGACGTTGACCCCGATGACGCCTGCGGTCTGAGCGTGGCCGTCCAGCAGACCACCGTCTCCGACCAGGAGGACGTGCCCGCCCGCAGCAAGGCCTGCACCGACGCCGGCAAGCCCGCGATCGAGAAGGTCCAGTTCGATTCGCAGGACGAGGCCTCCACGGCCGTCGCGCTGGGCAAGGTGGACGCGATGTCCGCCGATTCGCCGATCACCGCGTACGCGGTCAAGCAATCCGAGGGCAAGATGCAGCTCGCCGGCGACGTCTTCGACGCGGCGCCCTACGGATGGCCGGTGCGCAAGGGCTCCGAGCTGACCGCGGCCCTCGAGGCCGCCGCCGACAAGCTGATCGAGACCGGCGACTTCGAGAAGATCGCCCAGAACTGGGGCGTCGAGGACGGGATGATCGACGACGCCGAGATCCGGAAGGGCTGAGGGATCGTCAGGTGAGCACCGCGGAGAGGGGGGCCGGGGCCCCCGCGGCGGAGGCCCCGGAACCCATCAAGGCCGTACCGCTACGGCACCCGTGGCGCTGGGTGTCGGCGACGATCGTCCTCGTCCTGGTCTTCCTGTTCGTCTGGGGCGCGGCGACCAACCCGGCCTACGGCTGGGACACGTACGCCCGCTACCTGTTCGACACCAGGTTCGGGATGGCCGTGTTCTACACCATCGCGCTGACCGTGCTGTCGATGACCCTGGCCGTGGTTCTCGGCGTCATCCTCTCGGTCATGAGGATGAGCGCCAACCCGGTGCTCAAGGCCGTGGCGTGGGTCTACCTGTGGATCTTCCGCGGAACCCCTGTCTACGTCCAGCTGCTGTTCTGGGGTCTGATCTTCACCATCTACCGACAGGTGCAGTTCGGCATCCCCTTCACCGACATCGACTTCATCCGGTTCGACGACACCATGGTGCTCTACTCGGCCTTCTGGTTGGCCGTGGTGGGCCTGGCGATGAACGAGGCCGCCTACATGGCCGAGATCGTGCGGGCCGGCATCTCGTCGGTGCCGGAAGGGCAGGCGGAGGCGTCCACCGCCCTCGGCATGACGTGGGGCCAGACCATGCGCCGCACGATCCTGCCCCAGGCGATGCGCGTGATCATCCCTCCGACGGGCAACGAGTTCATCTCCATGCTCAAGACCACCTCGCTCGTCGTGGCGATCCCGTTCTCCGGGGAGTTGTACGGTCAGGCGCGCGACATCTCGGGCGTCAACTTCCAGCCGATCCCGCTCCTCCTGGTCGCGGCCACGTGGTATCTCGTCATCACCAGTGTCCTCATGGTGGGGCAGCATTTCCTCGAGAAGAGGTTCTCGCGCGGGGCGACCCGCCAGCTCACCGGCAAGCAATTGCGCGCGCTCGCCGACGCGGACGGTCTCACGCCGTCCTCCCTCGCCGCGGCCGAGGCCGCCGACCCGTCCGGAGGCAAGCGATGACGCCGATGGTCAAGGCCGACCAGGTGGTCAAGAACTTCGGTTCCCTGAAGGTGCTCAAGGGGATCTCCCTGGAGGTGGCCGCGGGTGAGGTGCTCTGCCTGGTGGGACCCTCCGGTTCGGGGAAGTCCACCTTTCTGCGCTGCATCAACCACCTCGAGAAGGTCGACGCCGGTCGGCTCTACGTGGACGGCGACCTGGTGGGCTACCGCGAGAAGGGCGACAAGCTCTACGAGATCTCGCCCGCGGAGGCGGCCCGCCAGCGCCGCGACATCGGGATGGTCTTCCAACACTTCAACCTGTTCCTGCACCGCACCGCGCTGGAGAACGTCATCGAGGCTCCGATGTTGGTGAAGGGGCAGTCGCGGGCGGAGGCCACCGAGCGTGCCCGCGAGCTGCTCGACATGGTCGGGCTCGCCGCCAAGGCCGACGCCTACCCGGCGCAGCTCTCCGGTGGGCAGCAGCAGCGCGTCGCCATCGCCCGTGCGCTCGCGATGGACCCCAAACTCATGCTCTTCGACGAGCCCACCTCGGCGCTCGACCCGGAGCTCGTCGGGGAGGTGCTCGGCGTGATGCGGGAGCTCGCCGCTGCGGGGATGACCATGGTCGTGGTCACCCACGAGATGGGTTTCGCGCGTGAGGTCGCCGACACCGTGGCGTTCATGGACGACGGCGTCGTCGTGGAAGCCGGCAAGCCCGCCGACGTGCTCGCCAGGCCGACTCACCAGCGCACCAAGGACTTCCTGTCGAAGATCCTCTGAGCGCACGCGCCGGGCGCCGGCCGGGATGACCCCGGCCGGCGGGTGTCACGGCAGGGAGGCCACGAAGATCGCGGTGCCGGGGAAGATCCCGCCCCGCAGCGGGCTCCACTGCCCCCATTCCCGGTCGAGCCACTCCGGCCACTCCGGCTCGATGAGGTCCTGAACCACGAACCCGGCGGCGACCAGTTCGCGGATCCGGTCACCCACCGTCCTGTGGTGTTCGACATAGGACAGCTCGCCGTCGTCGTCGTACTCGGTGTACGGCGATCGGTCGAAGTACGGGAACACGGCCTGCAGACCGCCGGGACCCGGGTCATCCCGGAAGATCCACCGCATCGGGTGGTTGACCGAGAACACGAACCGGCCGCCCGGGCGCAACACCCGCGCCGCCTCCGCCATCACGCCCGCCGAGTCCGCCACGAAGGGGATCGCGCCGAACGCCGAGAACGCCACGTCGAAACTCGCGTCGGCGAACGGGAGTCGCCGGGCGTCGGCCTGGATCAGCGGCACGGACGCCGCCGGTCCGGACGAGCGGCTCGCCGCCTCCGCGCCCACCCGGAGCATGCCCGCCGACAGGTCCACGGCCACGGCGCGTGCGCCCTGCCCGGCGATCCACCGCGCGCACGGCGCGGAACCGCACCCGATCTCCAGCACGTCGCGACCCGCCACGGCGCCGAGCAGATGCCAGTCGCCCTCGTGCAGGCCCTCGGGGCACCAGATGAACTCGCCGTCGGGGGAGTGGGCGCCGAGGAAGACGCCGTGTTCCTCGTGGTAGTCGGAGGCCTCCGAGTCCCACCACGAGCGGGAGGCTCGGACCGACTCTCCATGTCCGGGCGGGTTTGTGGACGTCACGGCAGAAGCGTACAGTTGACGGTCGCGTGCGTACGCGTTCGCGTTCAGTCCGTCCACCTACGATTCCTATCCACCTCGGAGCACCCCACCCTATGACCACCAACACCACGTCCCCGCAGGTAGCCGTCAACGACATCGGCTCCGCTGAGGACTTCCTCGCCGCCATCGACGCCACGATCAAGTACTTCAACGATGGTGACATCGTCGAGGGCACGATCGTCAAGGTCGATCGCGACGAGGTCCTGCTCGACATCGGCTACAAGACCGAGGGCGTCATCCCCTCGCGCGAACTCTCGATCAAGCACGATGTCGACCCCGGTGAGGTCGTCGAGGTGGGCGACGAGGTCGAGGCTCTGGTCCTGACCAAGGAGGACAAGGACGGCCGTCTGATCCTGTCCAAGAAGCGCGCCCAGTACGAGCGCGCCTGGGGCACCATCGAGGAGCTCAAGGAGAAGGACGAGGCCGTCAAGGGCACCGTCATCGAGGTCGTCAAGGGCGGCCTGATCCTCGACATCGGCCTCCGTGGCTTCCTCCCCGCCTCGCTGGTGGAGATGCGCCGCGTCCGCGACCTCCTGCCCTACGTCGGCCAGGAGCTCGAGGCCAAGATCATCGAGCTGGACAAGAACCGCAACAACGTCGTGCTCTCGCGTCGTGCGTGGCTGGAGCAGACCCAGTCGGCCGTGCGCTCCGAGTTCCTGCACCAGCTGCAGAAGGGCCAGGTCCGCAAGGGCGTCGTGTCCTCGATCGTCAACTTCGGTGCGTTCGTCGACCTCGGCGGCGTCGACGGTCTGGTCCACGTCTCCGAGCTGTCCTGGAAGCACATCGATCACCCGTCCGAGGTCGTCGAGGTGGGCCAGGAGGTCACCGTCGAGGTGCTCGACGTCGACCTGGACCGCGAGCGCGTCTCCCTGTCGCTGAAGGCCACCCAGGAGGATCCGTGGCGGCACTTCGCCCGGACCCACGCGATCGGCCAGATCGTCCCGGGCAAGGTCACCAAGCTCGTCCCGTTCGGTGCGTTCGTGCGCGTCGAGGAGGGCATCGAGGGCCTGGTCCACATCTCCGAGCTGGCCGAGCGCCACGTCGAGGTCCCCGACCAGGTCGTCTCCGTGGGCGACGACGCCATGGTCAAGGTCATCGACATCGACCTCGACCGTCGTCGTATCTCCCTGTCGCTCAAGCAGGCCGACGAGGACTACTCGGAGGAGTTCGACCCGTCGAAGTACGGCATGGCCGACAGCTACGACGAGGCCGGCAACTACATCTTCCCCGAGGGCTTCGATCCCGAGACCAACGAGTGGCTCGAGGGCTTCGAGAAGCAGCGCGAGGAGTGGGAGAACCGCTACGCGGAGGCCGAGCGTCGCCACAAGATGCACACGGCCCAGATCGAGAAGGGTCGCGTCGCCGCTGCGGAGGCCGCCGAGGCCGCGCCGACCAACTACTCGTCGGAGTCCGCCCCGTCCTCGCGTCCGGCTGCCGACGCCGGCACCTCCGAGACCACCGGCGGTTCGCTGGCCTCGGACGAGCAGCTGGCCGCCCTGCGTGCCAAGCTCGCCGGCGGAGAGTGATCGTCGCAGCCTGACGGCGCCCCGGGCGCCCGAGAGCATCGGCCACGGCCCCGGAGGGTCGCCCACCACGGTGGGTACCCTCCGGGGCCGCGGTCTATTTCGCGCGCCCGGAGCCGCGCACCCCGGAGTCGCCCGCCCGGATTCGCCCGCCCGGATTCGCCCGCTCGGGCGGGTGGCCGGACGGTCACCTAGACTCCAGACCATGCTGATGGTGGGTCTGACCGGTGGGATCGGCGCCGGCAAGTCAACGGTGACGGCGGTACTCGCGGACGCGGGAGCGGTGGTCGTGGACGCCGACCGCATCGCGCGAGAGGTCGTCGAACCCGGCAGTCCCGGTCTGGCGATGCTCGTCGCCGAGTTCGGCGAGGACATCCTCGGACCCGACGGTGCGCTCGACCGCGCCGCCCTCGCCGCCAAGGCGTTCGTCGACGACGAGCGCACGGCCGCCCTTAACGCCATCACTCACCCGCTCATCGCGGAGCGGACCGCCGAGCTCTACAACTCGGCCCCCGCGGACGCGATCGTGGTGCACGACATGCCGCTGCTCGTCGAGGGCGGGATGGCCCCCGGATACCACCTCGTGATCGTGGTCGACACCCCGGCCGAGATCCGGCTCCGGCGGCTCGTGGAGCAGCGCGGGATGCCGGAGGAGGACGCCCGAGCCCGGATGGCCAGGCAGGCGACCGACGAGGCCAGGCGGGCCGTGGCCGACGTGCTGATCGACAACTCCGGCGACCGGCAGACCACCATCGATCTGACCAACGCCCTCATCGAGCTCAGGCTCAGCCCGTTCGAGCACAATCTACGGACCGGCACGCCGGTCGTCGGGGACCGTACCGTCGTCCCGTTCCGTCCCGAGTGGGCCGGCGAGGCCGAGCGGGCGTGCGCGCGGCTCCGCCACGTGGTGGGCGAGCTCGCTACGCGCATCGACCACGTCGGGCCGACGGCGGTCGACGGACTCGACGCGCCGGATGTCATCGATCTGCAGGTCACGGTGCGCGATGCGCCGGCGGTCGAGTCCGCGCTCGCCAAGCTCACCGGCGCGGGTTACGTCCGCGACCGTTCCAGCGAGCGGCCGTTGTTGCACTGGTGCGACCCCGCGCGCCCACTGGAGGTGTCCGTGGTCGCCGAGGACGACCCTGAGCACGAGTTCGCGCTGTTGATGGCAGAAGTGATCGGTGCCGATCCCGGTGCCCGCGCCGAGTATTCCGAGATCCTGCGCCGGGCGAACCGTGAGGAGACGCGTCGCTTCGAGCGCACGTTGTGCGAGTCCTCGCGCCGCGGTCGCTAGGCCGCCGGCGCGAGGCCGCGAGGCGGAGAGGTCATTCGCCGGGGACGATCCCGTCCACGAGCTCGGAGACCGGCACGCGGCGGACGACTTCGGTCTCCAGCGGCCCGGGGGCCACGCCGCGCGCTGAGCGGGAGCGGTCCGGGAACACCTCCGGTAACCGGGTGCGTACGAGGAAGACGTTGTACGCGTTCCAGGTGGTGACGAGGTAGTACAGGTCCTCGCCCTGCGCCCAGGGGTGCATGAACGCCCCGTACACGCCGGGGAGCATGGAGTAGTCCACCAGCGTGGTCGGGGCGCTCCACGGCCCCTCGGGGCGGTCCGCGGTGCGCAGGACCACCGAGTCGAAGCCCTGGGAGTACATCGCCGTGTACTTGCCGAGATGCTCGTTCCACATCGTGGAGATCTCGCTGGCCGGGGCGGGCAGCACGCGTCGGGCGGCGCGGATGTCGGAGACCCACCCCGTGCCGTCCCAGTACTCGTACGCGCGGGGGTCGAGGACGCCGACGGCCGGCGGACCGCCGGGTGCGTCGAGGTCGTCGGCGGTCGGGGACCCGGCGAGGGGGACCCGGGAGACGATCGCACCGCCCTGACGGCCGGACGGGGTGAGGTACTCGTACAGGTGGTCGTCGGTTCGCAGGAACGAGCTCATCTGCGCGCCCCGCCGCGCGGCGTCGACGGCGGGGGATCCGGCGCCGGTGGGGACGGTGTCGGTGATCGGCCGGGCCATAGACGGCACGACGGTCCAGTTCTCCCCGTTGTCGACGGAGTAGGCCAGTCCCGAGTAGTTGGTGGTCCACGATCCCGGCTGACCCCAGTGGGCCACCGACATGAACCGTAGGTACTGGACGCCGTTCACCGCGATGCCCGCGGTGGGGATGATGGTCACCTCGCCGGGCAACCCCGAGCGCGGGACGATGGACTTGGCGAGTCCGTCGGTACCCATGGCGGCGGAGTCGATGGTGATCCCGTCGGTGAGGTCGGTGTCCGCGGAGCGGAACAGGACGTTGGAGCGCCACTGCGTCCCGGGCACGGTGCAGTCACCCATGGTGTCGCCGAAGGCCATGAGCACTTCGGGATCGTCGGGGTCGCCGTTGTCCCACATGATGCCGAGGTCGGTGCCGCCCACGCCGAAGCGACTGACGGACTCGGAGGGGCTGGTGGGCCCGGTGACGAGCTGCTCGAACCGGGTGGGGCCGCGTAGGACGGGTACGGTGCCCTCGTCGCCTGTGATCCACGGCGGCATCCCGTAGACCGAGCCGACCATCGAATCGAGGGAGCCCGACAGTCCGTTGCCGAGCGAGCCGGTTTCCAGTTCACGGACGAGCGACCCGGAACGGTCGGCCGAGCCGAGCGCGCGCGAGGTGGAGCCGAGGGATCCGGAGTCGCCGGACGACCCGAGCGAGCCGAGGGACCCGGTGGCCATGCCGGCGCCGGTGCGGTGTTCGAGCAACGACCCGAAGTTGCCGAACATCTCGCTGCACGGGCCCGCGGAGGCGGTCCCGACGCCGACGGTGCCGACGGCGGTGACCGCGGCGGCGAGCGTGACGGACACGGCGGTGATCGCCCCCGCGAGGCGGGGGAGCGTGCTGGTCACGTCAGACCCCCGGGATCTCGCGGCGCTCGACGAGGACGGTTTCACCGGTCTCGGCGGGGTCCGGGGTGTTGCGGGTCCAGCTGTCGTCGGCCGTGCGCATCCGGGCGTTCGGGTTGGGGACCGTCCGCGTCGGGATGTCGGACAGGTCCGTCCGCATGAGGAAGACGTTGTGGGCGATACGACGACGAGGGGGGCTCAAGGCCACGGTGTTCTCCAGACGACACGACGAGAGGGTGAGGAAGAGTCAAGAATACGGTAGTGGCCGCCTGAGACATCGGTCAGGAGATTGCCGGTGGGCGGGGGTGGGCGAGTGCTCGTACGCTGGTGGCATGGCATTCGCGACCGAGATCCCCGACGACGGGATCCCCGCCGACCCGACCGTCCTCTCGTACTCGGAATTCCGCCCGATCGGCGACGTCGAACGCAGCACCAACCGCTTCGAGGTGGTCAGCGAATTCACGCCGTCGGGCGACCAGCCGACGGCGATCGCCGAACTGAGCGAACGGCTCGCCCGGGGGGAGCGCGACGTCGTGCTGCTCGGCGCGACCGGCACCGGCAAGTCCGCGACCACGGCGTGGCTCATCGAGAAGGTGCAGCGTCCCACGCTGGTGATGGCGCCCAACAAGACGCTCGCGGCGCAGCTGGCGAACGAGCTGCGCGAGATGCTGCCCAACAACGCGGTCGAGTACTTCGTGTCGTACTACGACTACTACCAACCGGAGGCGTACATCGCGCAGACGGACACCTTCATCGAGAAGGACTCGTCGATCAACGACGACGTCGAACGGCTGCGCCACTCCGCGACGTCCTCGCTGCTGTCGAGGCGGGACGTGGTGGTGGTCAGTTCCGTCTCGTGCATCTACGGCCTCGGCACCCCCCAGTCGTACCTCGACCGGTCCGTGTCCCTGGCGGTCGGGCAGGAGGTCGACCGGGACCAGCTGCTCCGCCTGCTGGTGGACGTCCAGTACGAGCGCAACGACGTGTCGATGACCCGCGGAACGTTCCGGGCCAAGGGCGACACGGTCGACATCATCCCCACGTACGAGGAGCTCGCGGTCCGCATCGAGTTCTTCGGTGACGAGGTGGACGCTCTGTACTACATCCATCCGCTGACCGGCGACGTGGTCCGCCGAGTGGACGAGGTCCGCATCTTCCCCGCCACCCACTACGTCGCGGGGCCGGAGCGGATGGCCAAGGCGATCGCGTCGATCGAGGAGGAGCTGGAGGTCCGGCTCGCCGAGCTGGAGAACCAGGGAAAGCTGCTCGAGGCACAGCGCCTGCGCATGCGGACGTCCTACGACATCGAGATGATGCAGCAGGTGGGCTTCTGCTCGGGCATCGAGAACTACTCCCGTCACATCGACGGCCGGCCCGCGGGCAGTGCACCGGCGACCCTCATCGACTACTTCCCCGAGGACTTCCTCACGGTCATCGACGAGTCGCACGTGACCGTGCCGCAGATCGGCGCGATGTACGAGGGCGACGCCTCCCGGAAGCGCAACCTCGTCGACTTCGGCTTCCGCCTGCCGTCCGCTCTCGACAACCGGCCGCTGACGTGGGAGGAGTTCTCCGACCGGGTGGGGCAGACCGTGTACCTCTCCGCGACGCCGGGCCCCTACGAGATGGGCCGCACGGGCGGTGAGTTCGTCGAGCAGGTGATCCGGCCGACCGGCCTCGTCGATCCGAAGATCGTCGTCAAGCCCACCAAGGGACAGATCGACGACCTCATCGGGGAGATCCGCGCGCGGGCCGAGCGCGACGAGCGCGTGCTGGTGACCACGCTGACCAAGAAGATGTCGGAGGACCTCACGGACTACCTGCTCGAACTCGGCGTGCGGGTTCGGTATCTGCATTCGGAGATCGACACACTGCAGCGCGTCGAACTCCTGCGGGACCTGCGTCGTGGCGAGTACGACGTGCTGGTGGGCATCAACCTCCTGCGCGAGGGCCTCGACCTGCCCGAGGTGTCACTGGTGGCGATCCTCGACGCGGACAAGGAGGGGTTCCTCCGGTCGAGCACGTCGCTCATCCAGACGATCGGCCGTGCCGCGCGAAACGTCTCGGGCGAGGTCCACATGTACGCCGACACCATCACCGACTCGATGCGGTACGCGATGGAGGAGACCGAGCGTCGCCGCGAGAAGCAGATCGCCTACAACACCGAACACGGCATCGACCCGCAGCCATTGCGCAAGAAGATCGCCGACATTCTCGACCGGGTCGGTGAGGAGCGCGGTGATTCCGCCGACGGCGCGGATCGTCCGGAGTTGCTCGGCGCCCGTGCGGTCGGGGACGCCGCCCGGCCACGCAAGGAGCTCGAGAAGCTCATCGAGGAGATGACCGAGCAGATGATGTCGGCGGCCACGGACCTGAGGTTCGAGCTGGCGGGCCGGCTCCGCGACGAGATCGCCGAGCTGCGTAAAGAGCTCAAGGGGATGCGAGAGGCCGGCATCGACTGACCCGGACGGTGCGCACACGCACGCCCGGACCTCCGTGCAGACCGCGCTTACCGCGCACGGTCAGGCCCGCCTGGGACTACGCTGTGTGCAACGTGTTCCCGAGGAGAGGAAGCAAATGAGCGCCTACACCAAGGTGGTGGTGGGAACCGACGGCTCGGAGTCGTCCTACCGCGCCGTCGATCGCGCTGCCCGACTGGCCGCCGACGCCGGGGCGACGCTCGTGATCGCCTGCGCGTACGTGCCCGCCGACCCGCGGTCGGTCAGTCAGGCCGCCGACCAGCTGGGTGACGACGCTTACCAGATCCGTGGCGACAATCCCGCCGAGGACATCGTCCGGGGCGCCCGCGAGCGCGCTCTCGTCGCCGGGGCCACGCAGCTCGAGACGCGCACGGTCCGTGGGGCACCGGTGGAGTCGTTGATCAAGCTGGCCGACGAGGTGGACGCAGACCTCCTCGTGGTGGGTAACAAGGGGCTGAATTCGCTGACCGGGCGTCTGCTCGGATCGGTGCCCGCCGACGCGGCCCGCCGGGCCACCTGCGACGTGCTCATCGTCCACACCACCTAGGCGCTCGCGCCACGCGGCCGGGCCGGGCCGTCGCCGGGCCCGGCTGCTGGCCGTATTCGGCCATGAGTCGTACCCCGCCATCAGTCGCAGAGGTGGGCCCGGCTCGCGTCGATGAGCGCGCGACCGACCCTGGCCGTGTCCCACTCGTCGTTCTGGGACGCGATCGCACTGGTGAGGGGACGGATCCGATCGAGGACCGTCTCGGTGTCCGCGCCGTCGTCGATTCCCCGGCAGATGCCGAGACCGACCTCTAGGGTCGTCTCCGCGGTCATCTCGGTCGGCAACCCGAGACCGGCCAGGTCGGCGAGGAAGGCGCGCTCCTCCTCGGTGCGCAGCGGCCCACCCGTCCCCGGCCGGGCGCCGACCGACGTGTCCGCCGCGACGGTCTCGGGCGAGGCCGCCGTGGTCGACCCGTTGGCGTCAGACCCGTCCGCTGCATCGCCACACGCCGCCGCGACGGCCGTCACCGCGAGGAGCGCCGTCGTGGCCAACACCCGTGCACGGACGCGCCTCATGCGCTGAGCTCCCGGTCTGCGGCGGCCACGCGGTCCCGGATCCCCGCGAGCAGCGGGCCGAAGCCCCCGGGCTGGACCAGGACGAGTTCCTGGGTGGCGCGGGTGGTGCCGACGTAGAGATCCTGCAGACCCTGCGGCGAGCGCGCGAGCACACGATCCGGGTCCACGACCACGACCACGTCGAACTCGAGCCCCTTGGCCAGGGCCAATGGCAGCACCGATGTCCCCGGCCGGGCCCGTTCCGCGACCTCGGCGAGGGCGGCGTACCGCGGAGTGGTACCTTCGTCGTCGTCACCGTCATGGTCGCCGCCAACGCCAACGCCACCGTCGTGGCCGCGCCCGTCAACCTCCCCGCCGTCGTCCGGGACCAGAACAGCCACCGCGCGCTCCGACGGCACCGCGCGGATCTCCTCCGCCACGACCCGCGTGACCTCGTCGGCTTCCGGTTCCAGCCACGCCACCGGGCGCCGCCCCGGTCGCACCGGGCGCGGCGAGGCCGCGTCGGGATCGATCTCCGCCAGCAGCAGCTCCGCCACCGCGGAGATCGTCTCGGGCGTCCGGTAGTTCACCGTCAGCTCGGTCAGGATCCACCGGTCGTCGACGTACGGCGACAGGGCGTCGTGCCACGAGTCGATCCCGGCCGGACTCGACGTCTGGGCCACGTCCCCGACGAGGGTCATCCACCGGTTGGGGGAGCGGCGCATGATGACCCGCCACGCCATGGTGGACAACTCCTGGGCCTCGTCGACGATCACGTGCCCGAACGCCCACGTCCGATCGGCCCCCGCTCGGTCCGCGACCGTGAGGTCCGAATCGGCGCTGTGGCGGCGGGCCAGCGCCTCGGCGTCGACGACGTCATACGCCATGAGCACCTCGGGATCGAGATCGTCCTCGATGTCCTGGACCGCCGAGCCGGTGAGGATCTCCAGCGCCTCCTCCGCCTGGCGCAGCTGCTCCGCCCAGGCGCGGTCGGCCTCGCTGCCGTCCGCCGTCGGATCCTCCCCGAGCAGCTCCGCGAGCTCTTCGAGCAGCGGCACGTCCGCCACCGAGAACGCGGCGCCGTCCCGGCGGAAGAGCGCCTCCTGGTCCTCCGCGACGTAGTCACCCGCCGCCTCGGCGATCCGCTCGCGGCTCGAGAGCAGATCGGCCAGCAACTGCTCCGGCCGCAGGACGGGCCACCACTCGTCGACGATCTCCGCGACCTCGCGGGAGGCCTCCACCTCGCGCCGGAGCTCCGCGCGGTCGTCCGCGTCCAACAGCGGCCGGGCCGGATCCCCCAGATCCCCGACGCCGTCGCCCTCCGGCGACCACGCCTCGTCCTCCGCGCGCCCCACCGGATCGGTCAGGGCGGCCACGTACTGCTCGGTGAGCGCGTCGACGATCCGCGTCGCGAACGCCTCCCGCGCCTGGTTGTGGGGGCGTCGGGTCATCCGCGCCCGCCCCCGCGCCGCCCGCACCGTGGCCGGGGCGAGAGTGAGGTCGTGGCCCTCCACGCGCACCACCACCTCGGACCGCGGCGCGAGCTGACGCGCCCGCACGGCGGCCTTGAGGATGCCGACCATCTCGCCCGACCCCTTGACCTCCTCACCACGCAGCGTCTCGGGGCCGGTCGCCCGCACGCCCGGATAGAGATCGGCGAGGGTGCGCAGCACGACCCCCGACTCGCCGAGCGACGGCAGCACCCGGGCGATGTAGTCGAGGAACCGTGCGTTGGGGCCCACGATGAGTACGCCGCTGCGGTCGAGCCGCTGACGGTGGGTGTAGAGCAGATAGGCCGCGCGGTGCAGGGCCACCGCGGTCTTGCCCGTGCCCGGCCCGCCCTGGACGACCAGCACGCCCGCGTGGGGATTGCGGATGATCTCGTCCTGCTCGCGCTGGATGGTCGCCACGATGTCCGTCATGTGCCCGGACCGCGCGGTGTCGAGTGCCTCCAACAGGGCCGATTCCCCCACCACGTCGTCGTGGTCCTCCGGCAACTCGCCGTCCTCCGGCGCCGTCAGGTACTCGTCGTGGATACCGATCACCCGACGCCCGATCGTGCGCAGGTGACGACGGCGGTGCGCGCCCTCGGGCCGGGCGGTCGTGGCCAGGTAGAAGGGGCGGCTGTGGTCGGCGCGCCAGTCCAACAGCAGCGTGGTGAGGTCCTCGTCGTCGTCCCGCAGCCCCACGCGGCCGATCCGCCGGACCTCCCCGTCACCCATGTCCAGGCGGCCGAAGTACAGGCCCAGGTTGGCCGCGCTGAAGGCCGCGAGCTCCGACGAGTAGAGCCGGGCGAACGACTCCCGCTCCGACCGGGCCTGCGGCGTCCCGCCGGAGGTGCGCAGGACGGCGTCGAGCCGCGCGCGGGTGTCCGCCCGCAACTCCTCGAGGCGGTCGAGGAGACGACCGAGGTGACGCTGCTCCTCGTCGACGGCGTCGTGTCCCGTCACAGGCGCTCCTTCCGGTTGGGGCTGTTCGGGCAGGACGTCCAGGGTACCGGGATCCGCGACGTGCCCTCGGACGGCGATGACCCCGCCCGGGTGCGGGCGGGGTCATCGGGTGACGAGATCGTCCGGGGAGCCGACCGGCCCGAGTGGCGGCCGGGTCCCGAACGGGTCAGGGATGGATGGCGTCGGCCGCCTTCGCCCGGACCTCGTCGGTCTTCTTCTTGGCCATCAGGGCCGCCTTGCCGGCGTCCTTCTCGAACCGGGCGGTCTTCTTCTTGGCGTCCTTGCCGAGTCGCGCGGACTTCTTCTTGGCCTGCTTCTCCGCGGCCTTCTTCCGCGCCAGCGCGGCGTTGCGGACGTCGTCGGCCTGGTCGGACGCGACCCGGGCGGCGGCGTCGGCGCGGCCCCGCACCTCGGCGGCGACCGGCACGGCCGCGTCGCGGACCTGGGCGGCGATCGGAGCGGCCTGATCCCGTGCGGCGGCGGCGCGCCCACGCAGTCGGCCGGCGACCTCGGGAGCCTTCTCGCGGACGGCCCCGGCGACGCCGGTCGCCTGCTCACGAACCTGGTCGGCCACCTCGGGGGCCTTCTCACGCACCGTCTCGGCCACCTCCGGGGCCTTGTCCCGGATCGTATCGGCGGCGCCTCGCGCCTGGTCCGCGACGCTGTGGGCGACGCCGGCGATCGCCGCGCCGGCCGCAGCGGACTCGGCCTTCGCGCCGGGCAGCTTGGCGGCGACCGTGTCGCCGGCCTTGCGGGCGCGCCACGCCAGGCCGGGCTGACCGGCGGTGTCGACGGAGGCGAGCAGGAGCGCACCGAGGAGTGCGACGTCCGTGGCCAGCCCCGTGGTCTTGCGGCTGCGCGCGGCCGGGTCGGACTCCATCCAGAACGCGTGTCGGCTGATCGCCGAGGGGACGTGGGCGGCGGTGAGTGCCAGTGCCGACAGGCGGGGGGCCTTGCCCAGCGCGAACAGCGCGCCCGCGCCGATCTTCACCCCGGCGAGCGCCTTGACGAGCGTCTCGGTGTCCTTGGGCACCGGCGGCACCGACGTGGACACCTTCTCGTTGACGGCCTGCTCACCCTTCTCCACCAGCGGTGCCGTCTTGTCGACGAGCGGTGCGGCATCGGCGACGTGGGCCTGCGGATTGCGAAGCGTCTCAACGCCGTCGATGACGAACACCGTGGCGAGCATGGGTCGTGCGAGTCGTCGAATCATCGTTCCTCCTGGATAGGTGGGAGTGCGTCACCGAACCTAGTGCGAACTCGCGGCGCGCGCTTCCGGTCGCGGTCGCGGGTCGCCGGTCGGCGGGCGAGTCGACCGACCGTCACCACCCGCGGTCGCGCCACTCGGCCAGGTGCGGACGCTCGGCGCCGATCGTCGTGTCGTCGCCGTGTCCGGGGTGGACCACCACGTCGTCGTCGAGGACGTCGAAGACCCGGGACTCCAGGTCGTCCATCAGGGTGGTGAAGTCCTCGGGGGATCCGGTCTTGCCGGGCCCGCCGGGGAACAACGAATCGCCCGAGAACAGATGGGTCCCCGCGTCCGTCCGCAGGAGCAGGGCGATGCCGTCGGGCGTGTGGCCGCGCAGTCCGATGACCTCCAGTCGGAGGTCGCCCACCTCGAGTTCGTCCCCGTGGGAGACGTGTCGATCCGTGGGGACGTCGATGCCCGCGGCGTCACCGGGGGAGGCGATGGTGGTCAGGCCGAGCGCCTCGACCGTCTCAGCGAGCCCGATCCAGTGGTCGGCGTGCAGGTGGGTGGTCAGCACCTCCTTGACGCCGGGGGCGCGGTCGCGCAGATGCTCGACGAGCTGCGGCGCGTCGTTGGCGGCGTCGACCAGCAGGACCGCGCCGGTGTCGGTCGACTCGATGACGTAGACGTTGTTGTCCATCTCGCCGACGGAGATCTTGCTCAGTCGCGCGGGACCCACGGTCCAGCGCTCGCCGGTCAGGCGCCCGGAGAGGCGGCCGGAATAACCCTCGGTGAGGGTGATGCGGTCGGGTAGGGACTCGGTGGGATTCGACATAACTGCAGGCTACCGACGTCGGACGCGGCCGGTGGCCGTAAACGTGTCGTACCACGTTGGTACCTTCGTCTGCGGGAACGGTGGCCATGCCCCGGCGTACGGCTTCCGTCACGGATCAGTGGCGGCGCTCCCCATTCGGAAGGAGAACCCATGGTGGACCGTCTGGTCGTCCGCGGCGCACGGGAGCACAACCTCAAGGGCGTGGACATCGACGTGCCCCGCGACTCGCTGATCGTCTTCACGGGGCTGTCCGGCTCCGGCAAGTCGTCGCTGGCGTTCGACACGATCTTCGCGGAGGGTCAGCGTCGGTACGTCGAGTCGCTGTCCTCCTACGCCCGGATGTTCCTCGGTCAGATGGACAAGCCGGACGTCGACTTCATCGAGGGTCTCTCGCCGGCGGTGTCGATCGACCAGAAGTCGACCAACCGCAACCCCCGGTCGACCGTCGGAACCATCACCGAGGTCCACGACTACCTCCGTCTGCTCTACGCGCGCGCCGGGGTACCACACTGTCCGACGTGTGGCGAGGTGATCTCGCGGCAGACCCCGCAGCAGATCGTCGACCAGATCCTCGAGGGTGAGGAAGGGGCGCGGTTCCAGGTGCTCGCGCCCGTCGTGCGGACGCGAAAGGGGGAGTTCGTCGACCTCTTCGCGCAGCTCGCCGCCGACGGCTACAGCCGTGTGCGAGTGGACGGTGTCCTGCACTCGCTGTCCGAGCCCCCGACGCTGAAGAAGCAGGAGAAGCACGACATCGAGGTGGTGGTCGACCGGTTGGCGACCAAGCCGTCCTCGCGCCAGCGGCTGACCGACTCGGTCGAGACCGCCCTCGGCCTGGCCGACGGCGTGATCGTGATCGAGTACGTGGACCGCGACGAGTCGGATCCCGCCCGCCACCGGCGGTTCTCGGAGCACATGGCGTGCCCCAACGGCCACCCCATCGCGTTGGACGACATGGAGCCGCGCGCGTTCTCGTTCAACAACCCGTACGGCGCCTGCCCGGTGTGTGACGGCCTAGGAGCGCACCTCGAGGTGGACCCCGACCTCGTGGTCCCCGATCCCGAGCGGTCCCTGGCCGACGGTGCGATCGCGCCCTGGTCGGGTGGTCAGAGCGCGGACTACTTCCAGCAGCTCCTCACCGGCCTGGCCAGCGACATGGGCTTCGATCTGCGGACGCCGTGGCAGGACCTGCCCGCGAAGGTGCGCAAGGCCGTGCTGGGAGGAGCCCCGACCAAGGTCCGGGTCCAGTACCGCAACAGGTTCGGACGGACCCGCACCTATGACGCCAAGTTCGAGGGCGTCATGTCGTTCCTCAAGCGACGCCTCGAACAGACCGAGTCCGAATCGCAGAAGGAGCGCTACCAGGGTTACATGCGCGAGGTGCCCTGCCCGGGCTGCGACGGGACCCGCCTCAAGCCGGAGATCCTCGCCGTCACCCTCGCGGGCCCCGGCGGCCAGGAGCGCTCGATCGCGGACATCAGCCGTATGTCGGTCGAGGACTGCGCGGCCTTCCTCGACGGGCTGGAACTGGACTCGCGGCAGGCGATGATCGCCGGCCGCGTCCTCAAGGAGATCCAGGCCCGGATGGGGTTCCTCCTCGACGTGGGCCTGGACTACCTCTCCCTGGACCGCGTCGCCGGCAGTCTGTCCGGTGGTGAGGCCCAGCGCATCCGCCTGGCCACCCAGATCGGGTCGGGCCTGGCGGGAGTGCTCTACGTGCTCGACGAACCGTCGATCGGCCTTCACCAGCGCGACAACCGCCGCCTCATCGACACCCTCGTCCGCCTCCGCGACCTGGGCAACACCCTGCTCGTGGTCGAGCACGACGAGGACACCATCCGGTCCGCGGACTGGATCGTCGACATCGGCCCGCTGGCCGGTGAGCACGGCGGGCGGGTCGTCCACTCGGGCGACTACAAGGGGTTGCTGGCCAACACGGAGTCGCTCACCGGCGACTACCTGGCCGGCCGACGGAAGATCGCAGTGCCCGCCAAGCGACGCGAGCCGAGCCCCGACAGGCGGCTCCACGTCCGGGGCGCCCGGGAGAACAATCTCAAGAACGTCGACGTCGTGTTCCCCGCCGGCGTGCTGTGCGCTGTCACCGGGGTGTCGGGGTCCGGTAAGTCCACCCTTGTCAACGACATCCTGGCGACGACGCTCGCCAACCAGCTCAACCGCGCGCGGCAGGTCCCCGGCCGGCACTCCCGGATCGACGGGGTCGAGGACTTCGACAAGCTCGTCCAGGTGGACCAGTCGCCGATCGGCCGGACCCCGCGCTCCAACCCGGCCACCTACACCGGCGTCTTCGACAAGATCCGCACCCTGTTCGCGGCGACCACCGAGGCCAAGGTGCGTGGCTACAAGCAGGGCCGGTTCTCGTTCAACGTCAAGGGCGGGCGCTGCGAGGCCTGTCAGGGCGACGGCACGCTCAAGATCGAGATGAACTTCCTGCCGGACGTCTACGTGCCGTGCGAGGTGTGCCACGGCGCGCGGTACAACCGCGAGACGCTCGAGGTGCACTACAAGGGCAAGACCATTGCCGAGGTGCTCGACATGCCCATCGAGGAGGCCTGCGAGTTCTTCGAGCCCATCACCTCGATCCACCGCTACCTCAAGACGCTCACCGAGGTCGGGCTCGGCTACGTCCGACTCGGCCAGCCCGCGCCCACCCTCTCGGGCGGCGAGGCCCAACGCGTGAAGCTCGCAGCGGAGCTGCAGAAGCGTTCCAGCGGACGGACGGTGTACATCCTCGACGAGCCCACCACCGGTCTGCACTTCGAGGACATCACCAAGCTCCTGCTGGTGATCCAGGGTCTGGTGGACAAGGGCAACACCGTCATCGTCATCGAGCACAATCTCGACGTCATCAAGAGCGCCGACTGGGTCATCGACATGGGACCGGAGGGCGGTGCCGGCGGCGGGACCGTGGTCGCCGAGGGGACCCCCGAGCAGGTCGCCACCGTCCCGGAGAGCCACACGGGACGGTTCCTCGCGGAGGTCCTGCCCGCAGCGGATACCTCGACGGGGCAGGGGACCGACGGAACGAGCGCGGGAGAGAAGCCCTCCGCCTCGACCGCGACGAACGGGGCGCGCAAGGCCGGTGTGGCGAAGGCCGGTTCGACACAGACCGGAGAGAAGAGTTCGGGTACGAAGAAGCCCGCCCCGACCGCGGCCAAGAAGACCGCCGCCAAGGCGGCTCGCAGGGCGCGCGCGCTGCGCTGATCACCCGCCTCCGGGCGCGTGGTGCGTGCCCGATGCGAGCGGTCGGCGCCGTGCGGGCGCCGACCGCGGTGGGGGAGAGGTCAGTAGACCGGGCCGGTGAACTTCTCGCCGGGGCCCTCGCCGGGCTCGTCGGGGTACGCGCTGGCCTCGCGGAACGCCCGCTGCAGGCCCTGCAGCCCGTCACGCACGACGCGTGCCTGGGGCCCGAGATGCTCGGCCGAGCCGGTCACCAGGCCCGCGAGAGCGGTGATGAGCTTGCGGGACTCGTCGAGGTCGAGGCGCGGGCTCGAGGCCGGGTCATCGTCGGACAGCCCCAGCTTCTCGGCCGCGGCACTCATGAGGACGACGATGGAACGGAAGATGATCTCCTGCGCGGAGACGTCCGCCAGATCGACGATCTCGACCTCGCGAGCGTCGAGGTGATCCCCGAGCAGGTTCTCGGTGGCCTGGTCGGCGGATGAAGGATGGTCGGTGCTCATGCCGTTTACTGTCCCACGGACCGCCCGGAGCCGTGTGTACCGACACCGGTTTGGGGGCAACGGCCGGAACTGGTAGAGTTCATCACCGACTGTGGGAGCCCGCTACGACGCGGGTTCCGTCGTCCAAGAGGAGCCCGATCTCCCACCATCCGACGCCGCGAGGCAGTTTGATGGTCACCACCCCGGCGAGGGGTACCGCGAGTGATCGCGGACGTGTTCTCGTCGACGGGTGAGGAGTGAGAGGCCCCCGGTAGACATGCCGTGGGGCCTTCTCGGCTTCGCCGGCCACGGCCGGCGAGCGTGGGGCCCCTCGAGGGCGGTTGTGCGGCCACGTGAGTGGTCGCGGACGCCAGCACCGTAACTACCGAGGAGGGCCCATCAGCGCCGAAGCACGTATCAACGAACGAATCCGTGTCCCCGAAGTCCGACTCGTCGGCCCCGGGGGCGAGCAGGTGGGGATCGTTCGCGTCGAGGATGCACTTCGTCTGGCCCTGGAGGCCGATCTGGACCTCGTTGAGGTCGCGCCCAACGCACGCCCGCCGGTGTGCAAGATCATGGACTACGGCAAGTTCAAGTACGAGGCGGCGCAGAAAGAGCGCGAGTCGCGGAAGAACCAGCAGCAGACCGTCGTCAAGGAGCAGAAGCTCCGGCCGAAGATCGACACACATGACTACGAGACCAAGAAGGGGAACGTCGTCCGTTTCCTCGAGAAGGGCTCGAAGGTCAAGGTCACCATCATGTTCCGTGGCCGTGAGCAGTCCCGGCCCGAGCTCGGGTTCCGGCTGCTGCAGCGCCTGGCCGACGACATCACCGAGTACGGATACGTGGAGACCAGCGCCAAGCAGGACGGCCGCAACATGACCATGGTCGTGGCCCCCCACCGCGGCGCCAAGACCCGCGCCAAGGCGCAGGACTCGAAGGTCACCGACCCCGCGTCCGAGTAGGCCCTCCGCGCCGACAAGACCACGGACGCACGCCGTCCGCACACCCGAGGCCCCACCGGGCATTCCGGGCCGAACCATGTGAGGAAGACCGATCATGCCGAAGATGAAGACCCACAAGGGCACTGCCAAGCGCTTCCGGAAGACCGGAACCGGCAAGCTGGTCCGCCAGCAGGCCAACCGCCGCCACATCATGGAGAAGAAGCCCACCAAGCGCACCCGTCGCCTCGACGGCCGCACGGACGTCGCCCCGGCCGACGTGCCCCGCATCAAGCGGCTCCTCGGGCTCTGAGCCCCTCCTACCTTCAGTAATTCACGGTCGCCCCGTAGGCGACCGACCCAGACCAGTGAGGATTGACCAGTGGCACGCGTGAAGAGGGCAGTCAACGCCCAGAAGAAGCGTCGGACCGTACTCGAGTCCACCAAGGGCTACCGTGGGCAGCGTTCACGGCTGTACCGCAAGGCCAAGGAGCAGATGCTCCACTCGATGACCTACAGCTACCGCGATCGTCGCGCGCGCAAGGGCGACTTCCGGAAGCTGTGGATCTCGCGGATCAACGCCGCGGCCCGCGCCAACGACATGACCTACAACCGCTTCGTCCAGGGCCTCAAGCTCGCCGGCGTTGAGGTGGACCGTAAGGTGCTCGCCGACCTCGCCGTCACCGACCCGGCCGCCTTCACGGCGCTGGTCGAGGTCGCACGCAAGGCTCTGCCGGCCGACGTCAACGCACCGGCTGCCTGACACTCGCGACTTGACGAACACTCCGCCCGACCAGGGCACGGGGCGACCCGCGGATCCGTTCACCGAACGGACCCCGCGGGTCGTTTCCGCATCCAAGCTCCACCGCTCGGCTGCCCGGCGCAAGGCCGGCCGCTTCCTCGCCGAGGGCGCCAACTCGGTCGAGGCCGCGCTCGCCACCGGCTCCGCCGTCGAACTCTTCTGTACCGAGGCGGCGCTCGACCGGTTCGGCGGCCTGATCGACGCCGGTCGCTCCGCCGGCGTCCCGGTGTCCGTGGTGACCGACCGCGCCATCCGCGGGCTGTCCGATACCGTCACGCCGACCGGGATCGTCGCTGTCTGCCGCTCCGTCACGCGAACCGCCGCCGACGCCACCACGCGCGCCGCGGTGACGAACGACGGGCCGGACATGGTCGCCTCGCCGCGCCTCGTCGCGGTCGGTCAGGGACTGGCCGAGCCGGGCAACGTCGGTACCCTCATCCGTGTCGCGGACGCGCTCGGCGCCGACGCCGTGTGGCTCACCGAGGGAGCGGTCGACCCGGAGAACCCCAAGGCCGTCCGTTCCTCGGCCGGGAGTGTCTTCCACCTCCCCGTGGTACGCGGCATCGCCGAGGACGACCTCGTCGGTCGCGCCCACCGGGCGGGTCTGCAGGTCGCCGTCGCGGACGCCGGCGGAGAGGTCGACATCGAACGCGCCGACGATGTGCTCGCCGCTCCCACCGCGTGGATCTTCGGCAACGAGGCCCACGGCGTGCCGACTGACCTCGCCGTCGCCGCCGACCTGCGGGTTCGCATCCCCATCCGCGGTCGCGCCGAGAGCCTGAACATCGTCACTGCGGCGTCCATCTGCCTGCACACCAGCTCCCGGCTGCAGGCGGGAGCGTGAGCGCCACGCTCACCGTCCGCGGAGTCGGCGCCACCCGGGGAGCGCGCACGCTGTTCGATGGGCTCGACCTCGTCGTCGCCCCCGGTGACGTCTGGGGCCTGGCCGGGCCCAACGGCGCCGGTAAGTCCACCCTGCTCCACGCGCTGGCCGGCGACCCTCTCGCGGAGATGACCGGACAGGTCACCGTCAGCCCGCCGGACGCCACGGTCGGCCTCCTCCGCCAGGAGGTGGAGCGGGACGACGACGAGGTGGTGCGCGACTTCCTGCACCGCGTCACCGGCGTCGCGGACGCGCAGGCGCGGATGGACGCGCTCGCGGAGCGGATGGCCGACTCCACCGCCGCCGCCGAGGCCTACGGGGACGCCCTCGAACGCTGGCTCGCGCTCGGCGGCGGCGACCTCGACGACCGGATCCCCGCCACCGCCGCGCGGCTCGGGCTCGACGCCGCCGTGACGGAGCTGCCGATGACCGCGCTGTCGGGAGGGCAGGCCGCGCGCGTCAACCTCTGCGCCGTCCTGCTCAGCCAGTACGACATCCTGCTCCTCGACGAGCCGACCAACGACCTCGACCTCGCGGGACTGGCCGTCCTCGAGGAGTTCATGCGGTCCGAACGCCGCCCCATGGTGGTGGTCAGCCACGATCGCGAGTTCCTGTCCCGATGCGTGACCGGCATCGTCGAACTCGACTCCGCCCAGCGGCAGATCACCGTGTTCGACGGGGGCTACGAGTCCTACCTGACCGAGCGCGCGCTGGCGCGGCAGCGGGCCCGCGACGCCTATGAGGAGTACGCGGGCCGGGTCGACCAGCTCAAAGAGCGCGTGCAGACGCAGAAGACCTGGCTCGACAAAGGCGTGCGCAACACCATGCGCAAGACCGGCGGCAAGGACGTCGAACGGGACAAGCACATCCGCAACCGGGCCGGACAGCGGTCGGAGAAGCAGGCTGCCAAGATCGCCCAGTCCGAGCGGGCGATGGAGCGGCTCGAGGTGGTCGAGGAGCCGCGCAAGGAGTGGGAGCTGCGCATGGAGATCGCCGCCGCACCCCGCTCCGGCGCGGTGGTGGCGGTGCTGACCGACGCGGTGGTCCGGCGCGGGGACTTCGCGCTGGGGCCCGTCACCGTGCAGCTGGGTGCCGGCGACCGGGTCCTCGTCAGCGGGGCCAACGGTGCCGGGAAATCCACCCTGCTGGCGGTGCTCACCGGAGCGTCGTCGCCCGATGCGGGGCGCGCGACGATCGGGTCCGGCGTGGTGCCCGGCCGGGTCGACCAGGCGCGCTCGGAGTTCAGCGGCGGCGACACGCTGCTCGACACGTTCTGTGTGGCCGCCGACCCGGCCGGGCTCGACCCCACCGAGGCGCGAACACTCCTGGCCAAGTTCGGGCTCGGCGGCGAGCACGTCGCGCGGGCCTGCGCCACGCTGTCACCGGGCGAGCGCACCCGCGCGGCGCTGGCGCTGCTCCAGCAGCGCGGGGTGAACCTGCTCGTCCTGGACGAACCCACCAACCACCTCGACCTTCCCGCGATCGAGCAGCTCGAGCAGGCCGTGGACGCCTTCGACGGGACGGTCCTGCTGGTGACCCACGACCGGCGCATGCGGGACACCTTCCGCGCGACCCGCGAGTTCGTGGTGGAGTCGGGGGCCGTCCGGGAGGCCAGGTGACGCAGCCTGCCGGCGGGATCAGCTCGGAGCGCAAGCCGTCAGGATTGTCGCCGCCGCGGTGTGGGATCCGGCGAGGAGATGACGACGACGAGGAGCGCGGTGACCCGGCGCCGGGGCTGAGCCCTCGGACGAGCCGGCCCGGGCGGACCCGGGGGCGCTACGGGGATCGACTACCCTCGGAACCCGTGGTGTGTCGGTTGCGAGAGGCCGACGTGACGGGGAGGACGAGGGCACTGGTGAGCGAAGACACAGGCGCGGGCGAGGTCCGGATCGACGAGGAGTCACTGACCGGCTACGCCGCCGACGCCGAGGCCGCGTTCGCGGGAGCCTCCGACCTCGACGCGTTGGCCGCCGCCAAGACGGCGCATCTGGGCGACCGCAGTCCGGTCGCCCTGGCGCGGCGGGGCCTGGGCGCGCTGCGCAAGGAGCAGAAGGCGTCGGCCGGCAAGGCGGTCAACGTGGCCCGCGGGCGCGTGCAGCAGGCATATGACAGGCGCCTGGCCGAACTGCAGGCCGAGCGCGACGCCGCCGTCCTCGTGGCCGAGACGCTCGACCTGACGGTCCCGTCCGGACGCGCCCCGGTGGGAGCCCAGCATCCCATCACGATCATCACCGAGGAGGTCACGGACGTGTTCGTGGCGATGGGCTGGGAGATCACCGAGGGGCCCGAGGTCGAGGCGGAGCACTACAACTTCGACGCGCTGAACTTCTTGCCCGATCATCCGGCGCGCACGCTGCAGGACACCTTCCACGTCGCGCCCGAGGGCAGCCGCCAGGTGCTGCGCACGCACACCTCCCCGGTGCAGATCCGCACGATGCTCGACCGCGAGCCGCCGATCTACGTGGCATGCCCGGGCCGGACCTTCCGTACCGACGAGCTCGACGCCACCCACACCCCGGTCTTCCACCAGGTGGAGGGTCTGGCGATAGACAAGGGGCTGACGATGGCCCACCTGCGTGGCGCGCTCGACGCGTTCGCGCGCGCCCTGTTCGGTCCGGGGACCCGGACGCGCATGCGGCCCAACTACTTCCCGTTCACCGAACCCTCCGCCGAGGTGGACGTGTGGTTCCCCCGCAAGAAGGGCGGCGCCGGGTGGGTCGAGTGGGGCGGCTGCGGCATGGTCCACCCGAACGTCCTCACGGCCTGCGGGATCGACCCCGAGGAGTACTCGGGCTTCGCGTTCGGTATGGGCCTGGAGCGCACCCTGCAGTTCCGGAACGGCCTGTCGGACATGCGCGACATGGTCGAGGGCGACGTCCGCTTCTCCCTGCCCTTCGGCATCCGCGCCTGACGCGCCGCACCCCTCCCACCACACTGAGACGAAGGACCCCACAGTGCGAATTGCGCAGTCCTGGTTGACCGAGATCCTGCAGCGGGCCAACGACGGCTGGTCCGTGACGCCCGCCGAGCTCGACGCCGGGTTCGTTCGCGTCGGCCTCGAGGTGGAGGGCGAGCCGGAGCAGCTCCCCGAGATCACCGGCCCGCTCACGATCGGCCGGGTCGCGAGTATCGAGGAGCTCGAGGGCTTCAAGAAGCCCATCCGCTTCTGTCTGGTCGACGTGGGCGGTGACGAGCCGCAGCAGATCGTGTGCGGCGCCCGCAACTTCGCGGAAGGCGACCTGGTCGTCGTCGCCCTACCGGGCACCGTCCTGCCGGGCGGGTTCGAGATCGGCAAGCGCAAGACCTACGGCAAGCCGAGTGAGGGCATGATCTGTTCGGCCTCCGAGCTGGGGATCGGCTCCGACCACAGCGGGATCATCGTCCTCGCCGAGGGCACCGCCGAGCCCGGGGACCCCGCCGGCCCGGTGTTGGCCGCGGGCGCCGGCGAGCGGGACACCGTGATCGAACTCAACGTGACGCCGGATCGGGGCTACTGCCTGTCTGCCCGCGGCCTGGCCCGCGAGCTGGCGTGCGGGTTCGACCTGGATTTCGCCGACCCGGCGGTCGAGCTCGGGCTGCCGTCGGAGAAGGAGGCCTGGCCGCACGAGGTGACCGCCGAGTCCGGTGCCCGGCGGTTCGCCCTGCGTCGCGTGACGGGCGTGGACCCGGCCGCGCGCACCCCGTGGTGGATGGCCCGCCGCCTGTTGCTCTCGGGCGTGCGTCCGATCTCCCCGGCCGTAGACGTCACCAACTACGTCATGCTCGAACTCGGTCACCCGATGCACGCGTTCGACGCCGCCCGCGTGCAGGGCGGTCTCGTTGTGCGTCGTGCGCGGGCGGGGGAGACCCTGGTGACGCTCGACGACGTCACGCGCACCCTCGACCCCGAGGACGTCGTCATCTGCGACGAGACCGGCCCCATCTCGATGGCCGGCGTCATGGGCGGTGCCTCCACCGAGGTCTCGGACACGACGACCGACGTCCTGTTGGAGGCCGCGGTGTGGGACACGCTCGCGGTGTTCCGGACGATCCGCCGTCACAAGCTGCCGAGTGAGGCCGGCAAGCGCTACGAGCGCGGGGTCGACGCGGCGGCCTCGATCGCCGCCCTGGACCGCGCGGCCACCCTGCTCGCCGAGATCACCGGCGGCACGGTCGAGGACTCGCTCACGGACGTGGGGTCCGCCCCGGTCATGCCGACGATCGCGTTCGACCCGGACCGCCCCTCGCGCGTGGCCGGCGTCGGGTACCCGGCCGGGACCGCCCGGAGGCGCCTGGAGCAGATCGGCTGCGCCGTCGCCGGTGACGACGCAGTGCTGCTGGAGGTCACGCCGCCGACCTGGCGTCCCGACCTCGCGCTGCCGGCCGACCTCGTGGAGGAGGTGCTGCGCCTGGAGGGGCTGGAGAACATCCCGTCGGTGCTGCCCACCGCCCCGGCGGGCCGGGGCCTGACCGCCGAGCAGCGTGGGCGACGCGCCGTCGGTCACGCCCTCGCCGCGGCCGGGCACGTGGAGGTGCTGACGTCCCCGTTCTGTGATCCGTCGGTGTTCGACGACATGGGACTGGGTGACGACGACGAGCGCCGCAACACGATGTCCGTGGTCAACCCCCTCGAGAGCGACAAGTCGCACCTCGCGACCACGCTGCTGCCCTCATTGGTCGAGATCGCCCGCCGCAACATCACCCGGGGGACTCGCGATCTCGCGCTGTTCTCGGTCGCGCAGGTGTCGTTCCGTACGCCCACAACCGCGCCGGTGGAGATGCTGCCGGTCGACCGCGAGCCCACCCCGGAGGAGCGCGAGCGGCTGAGCGCCTCGCTGCCCGAGCAGCCGCTGCACGTCGCTGCGTTGTACACCGGCAAGCGCGAGCCGGCCGGGCACTTCGGCCCGGGCCGGGAGGCCGACGCCCTCGACGCGGTGGAGGCGGCGAGGATCGTCGGTCGTACGCTCGGTGCCGAGGTGCGTGTCCGGGCGGCGGAGTGCGCGCCCTGGCACCCGGGCCGCTGTGTGGAGGTGCTCGTCGACTCGGTCGTCGTCGGGCACGCCGGCGAACTGCACCCGGCGGCGTGCGAGCGACTCGGAGTGCCGGCCCGGACCTGCGCCGTGGAACTCGACCTCACCGCGATCGGTGTCCGTGAGGTCCTGCCGGCCCCGACGATCTCGGCGTACCCGGCGGTGAACCAGGACGTCGCTCTCGTGGTGGACGCCTCGGTGCCAGCCGCGGACGTCGAGTCCGCGCTGCGCTCGGGGGGCGGGGAGCTGCTCGAGAGCGTGCGCCTGTTCGACGTCTACACCGGCGCCCAGCTCGGCGAGGGCCGCAAGTCCCTGGCGTATGCGCTGACGTTCCGCGCCGCCGACCGCACGCTCACCGAGGACGAGGCGAGCACCTGGCGCAGCGCGGCCGTCGAGGCCGCGGAGAAGGCCGTGGGGGCGGTTCTGCGTGGCTGACAGGGTCCGGGCACCGAGGGTGCTGTGCATCGCGGGCACCGACCCGTCCGGCGGCGCGGGTTTGCTCGCGGACGTCAAGGCGGTCGCCGCGATGGGCGGGTACGGGATGGGCGCCGTCACCGCGGTCACCGTCCAGAACACCGTCGGCGTCACCGGGGTGCACGCCGTGCCGCCCGAGACCGTCATCGCCCAGCTCGACGCCGTGGCCGAGGACGTGGTGATCGACGCCGTCAAGATCGGCATGCTCGGTGAGGCGGGCCTCGTCGAGGCGGTCGGGGACTGGCTTCGTCGTCGTCGTCCTCCGCACGTCGTCCTCGACCCGGTCATGGTCGCCACCACCGGTGGCCAGCTGGCCAGTGACGACGCCGCGCACAGGCTCCGTGACCTGGTACCCCTCGCGGACCTTGTCACGCCGAACGTCCCCGAGCTCGCCGTCCTGTGCGGCGAGACGAGCGCCACGGACATCGAGACCATCGTCGGTCAGGCCGAACTCGTTCACGAGCAGACCGGCTGCGCGGTGCTCGCCACCACCGGCGACCTCGAGGACGGCAGCGCCGAGGACGTCCTCGTCGAGACCGAGGGCGGCCGGCGGACCACGCTCCGCCTGCCGTTCGTGCGGGTCGACACCCCGCACACGCACGGCACCGGATGCTCGTTGTCCTCGGCCCTGGCCACCGCCCGTGTCGGCGTGCCGGACTGGGAGGCGGCCTACCGCCGCGTCCGGCCGTGGATGGACGGGGCGCTGCACGGTGGGCTCGCACTCGAGGTGGGCCGCGGATCCGGGCCGCTCGACCACACCTGGTTCCTGCACCGCTGAGCGTGTCCGGGGGTCGCCCCGGACGTCGGGCACGGTTGCTCCGGCCGAGGCGCGGCCGCCGTCGGTGTCGTACACGTGTGCGAGCATCCGTCCCGACTGACAGCCGAGACGACCAGGAGCAGACCATGAACGCCTCCCACGCCACCTCCTCGCATGACGACCAGCGCCACGGGAGCGACCGCGACCGGCGCGGAGCGGACGACCGCGACCCGCATGGTGCGGGCCCGCGCGGCCGCGACGACGCCCCGCCACCCGAGAAGGCGCTGGACCGGGTGCGCAAGCTCTTCGCCAAGGCCGAGAGCGTGGCCGGCACGCCGGAGGCGGACGTGCTCCTCGAGCGCGCCTACGCACTTCTCGCCAAGTACGGCGTCGACGAGGCGCTGGCGCGCACGGGTCCCGACACCACCGCGGCGGAGGTGACCGTGCTCGACCACGTGGTCTCGGGCAGCTATCAGCCCGACCAGGTGGGCCTCGTCGCCGCACTCGCGTCGGCGATGCACTGCCGGGCCGTCACCGCCGTGCGCGGGGACAACACGCGCGTCGTCCATATCGTCGGGGTCCGTCGGCACGTCGAGCGGGTGGGCATGCTGGCCGGCGCGTTGACCGGGGTGATGCTCGCCGCGGCGGCCCGCCAGCGCCCGGCGCCCGGCGTCTCCGCCGTCACCCATCGCAAGTCGTTCATGACCGGGTTCGCCTTCGAGGTCGGCCGGCGGCTGGAAGCCGCGGAGCAGGGCGCCGTCGCCGAGAGCCGCGACGCGGCAGGGGCGGGGATCGTCCTCCGGTCGGACGCCCAGCGGGCGGACGCGGAACTGCGCCGCCGGTTCCCGACCGCGGTGCGCGGCTCCCGCCGACGGGTCGGTATGTCCGGGATCGAGGAGGGGCGCCGGGTGGGCGGCTCGGTGGACCTGGGGCAGCGGCGGTTCGCGGGGGGACGGCGGCAGCTGGGGGCCTGACCCCGCACGTGCAAAAGATTGCAATCTCGTGCATACTCGTGCGTATGGCAATCAAGGTAGCGGTCGCAGGTGCTTCGGGATACGCGGGAGGGGAGTTTCTCCGCCTCCTCCTGGGGCATCCGGCCTACGTGTCGGGTGAGCTCGAGCTGGGCACCCTGTCCGCCGGGTCGAACGCCGGGCAGACGCTGGGTGAGCATCATCCGCACCTGCTGCCGCTCGCCGACCGCGTCCTGGCGGAGACCGACTCGCAGTCCCTCGCAGGCCACGACGTGGTGGTGCTCGGCCTGCCCCACGGGCACTCCGCGGCGATCGCCGAGCAGCTGGGGCCGGACGTCCTCGTCGTCGACCTCGGCGCGGACTTCCGGCTCTCCAGCGCCGAGGACTGGACGGGCTACTACGGTTCCGAGCACGCCGGGTCGTGGCCGTACGGGCTGCCCGAGCTGCCGGGGGCGCGCGAGGCGCTGCGGACCACCCGCCGTGTCGCCGTGCCCGGGTGCTTTCCCACCGGGGCGACGCTCGCGTTGTTCCCGGCCGTCGCGGCGGCACTGATCGACGCCTCGGGCATCACGATCGTCTCCGTCACCGGCGCGTCGGGCGCCGGCAAGTCCGCCAAGGTCCCGATGCTGGCCTCGGAGGTCATGGGCTCGGTCAAGGCGTACGGCGTCACCACCCACCGGCACACCCCGGAGATCCTCCAGAACCTCCGGTCGGTCACCGACGAGGAGGTGTCGTTGAGCTTCACGCCGGTTCTCGCCCCCATGGCACGCGGCATCCTCACCACCGCCGTGGCCCCCACCACGGCGAGCGCCGCCGAGCTGCGAGCGGTCTACGCGGAGGCGTTCGGCGCCGAGCCGTTCGTCCACGTCCTGCCCGCTGGCGTGCAGCCCATGACCGCCTCCGTTCTCGGCTCCAACGCCGTGCAGCTTGGCATCGAAGTGGACGAGCGCGCGGGCCGCGCGGTGTTCACCGCCGCGATCGACAACCTCGCCAAGGGCACCGCCGGCGGGGCGATCCAGTCGATGAACCTCGCTCTCGGCCTGCCCGAGACCGACGGGCTCAGCACGGTCGGTCTCGCCCCGTGACAGGCGGCGGACCGGTCGGCGCTGACGGCGCCGCGCCGGGGGAGGACCTCCACGGCCTCGTCCGTCGGAGGTACATCGACGCCCCGGGGAGCGTGTCGTGGTGGGCGCCCGTCGGCACCGCGGCCCGGCTCGACATCTCCGCGCCGGGCGTGCCCGAGACGGCGCTGGCCGGCGAACTCCAGTGGAGCGCCCGCTGCGCACAAATACCCGCCACCCGCGGCGTGGTGTTGATCGGAGGCGCCGGCGCAGGGGACACGGCCGCCGACTTCGCCGCTGCGCACCTCGTCGCCGAGAGTGTCGCCGAGTCGTTGGCTGCGACGTCCGGGACGCAGGTCGGCCCGATCGAGGTCCTCGTCTTCCGACCGGACACCGAGCACTCGCCGTTGCCAGAGCCGGCGCCCACGGCCGACGGCGTGGAGTTCCGGTTCCGACACCGCGGCGGCGCCGGCGTCCATCTCACCCTGACCATCCCCGACCAGCCCGGAGAGGCCTGACATGACCACAGCGATGAACGACGGGTCCACCGAGCTGACGCCGTTCGTCCGCGCGCACGTCCTCGCCGAGGCGCTGCCGTGGCTGCAGAAGTTCCACGACAGGATCGTCGTGGTGAAGTACGGCGGCAACGCGATGATCGACGACGGGCTCAAGAAGGCCTTCGCCGCCGACATGGTCTTCCTGCGCACCTGCGGACTGAAGCCCGTCGTGGTCCACGGCGGGGGACCGCAGATCACGTCGATGCTCACTCGGCTCGGGATGGAGGGGAAGTTCCGCGGCGGGTTCCGGGTCACCACCCCCGAGGTGATGGACGTGGTGCGGATGGTGCTGTTCGGGCAGGTCGGTCGCGAACTCGTCGGACTGATCAACGCCCACGGCCCGTACGCGGTCGGCATCTCCGGCGAGGACGCCGGCCTGTTCACCGCCGTCCGCCGCACCGCGATGGTCGACGGCCGGCCCACAGACATCGGGCTGGTCGGCGACGTCGAGTCCGTCGACCCCCGCGCGGTCCTCGACCTCATCGAGGCCGGGCGAATCCCCGTGGTCTCGACCATCGCCCCCGACGCCGACGGCACCGTCCACAACATCAACGCCGACTCCGCCGCGGGCGCCCTCGCCGCGGCCCTGGAGGCGGAGAAGCTCATCGTCCTCACCGACGTCGAGGGGTTGTACACCGACTGGCCCGACCGTTCCTCGCTGGTGACCCACCTGGGCACCGAGCCGCTGGAGCGACTGCTGCCGTCCCTGGAGAGCGGGATGGTCCCCAAGATGGAGGCCTGCCTGCGCGCGGTGCAGGGTGGCGTGCGCGCCGCCCACGTCATCGACGGCCGTGTCGAGCACTCCGTGTTGCTGGAGATCCTCACCGAGGGCGGCATCGGGACGATGGTGACCGAGGGCGATCACGAGACCCGGATACCGGCAGGAGACCACGCGTGAGTGAGAAGACCACCCCCACCCTCACCTCGAGGTGGGACACCGCGCTGATGCGCAACTACGGAACCCCGCCGCTCGAGCTGGTATCGGGACGCGGCGTGACGGTCGTCGGGGCGGACGGCCGGGAATACACCGACCTGCTCGGCGGTATCGCGGTCAACTCGCTCGGTCACGCCCACCCCGCGGTCGTCGACGCGGTCAGCCGACAGATCGCCGAGCTGGGGCACGTGTCGAACCTGTACGTCCACCAGACGGTCGTCGAGCTCGCCGAGCGGCTCGAGTCGCTGCTGGCGGTGGACCAGCCGGTACGGGCCTTCTTCTGCAACTCGGGCGCTGAGGCCAACGAGGCCGCGTTCAAGATCGCGCGCCGCACCGGGCGTTCGCGGATCCTCGCCGCCGAGAACGGCTTCCACGGACGCACGATGGGCGCCCTCGCGATGACCGGCCAGCCCGCCAAGCGGGAACCGTTCGAGCCGATGCCGGCCGGCGTCGAGTTCTACCCGTACGGCGACATCGATGCCCTCACCGCACTCGTGGAGACGGCGCCCGCTGACACCGCAGCCGTGATCCTCGAGCCGCTGCAGGGCGAGGGCGGCGTCGTCGAACCGCCGGAGGGGTTCCTCGCGGACGTCCGCGCGTTGTGCACAGAGCACGGCGTCCTCATGATCGTCGACGAGGTCCAGACCGGCATCGCGCGCACCGGCGCGATGTTCGCCTCCCGTAAGGCGGGCGTGGTGCCCGACGTGATCACCCTCGCCAAGGGACTCGGCGGCGGGTTGCCGATCGGGGCGTGCCTCGGGGTCGGGGCGGCCGGCGAGCTGCTCACGGCGGGTCAGCACGGGACGACCTTCGGGGGCAACCCGGTGTCCTGCGCCGCCGCGCTCGCCGTGCTCGACACGATCGAGTCCGAGGACCTCGTGGCCCACGTCGACCGGCTCGGCAAGATCATCGCCGCCGAGATCGAGTGCCTCGACCACCCGCTGATCGATCACGTGCGGGGGCGGGGTCTGCTGCTCGGGATGGTCCTCACCGCGCCGGCCGCGAAGTCCGTGGAGGAGGCCGCGCGAGCCTCCGGCTATCTCGTGGGTGCCACGGCCGCCGACGTCGTCCGGCTCGCCCCGCCGCTCGTCCTCACGGAGGGGCAGGCGGCGGAGTTCGTCTCCGCCCTTCCCTCGATCCTCGACACCGCGTCCCAGAAGGAGTCCTCGTCATGACCGGTTCGCCCGTGGCCTCCCGCTCGGTGCGCCACTTCCTCCGCGACGACGACCTGAGCCCCGACGAGCAGTCCGCCGTCCTGGACCTGGCGTTGGAACTCAAAGCCGAGCCGTTCTCCGCGCGCCCGCTGGAGGGCCCACGCTCCGTCGCCGTCATCTTCGACAAGACGTCGACACGGACCCGTTTCTCCTTCGACGCCGGAATCGCGCAACTGGGCGGCAACCCGATCGTCGTCGAGTCCGGTTCGACTCAGATGGGCAAGGGAGAGACGCTCGAGGACACCGCGAAGGTGATGTCCCGTTACGTCGAGGCGATCGTGTGGCGGACGTACTCTCAGGACGGGCTCGTCGAACTCGCCGGGCACTCGGACGTCCCGGTCGTCAACGCGCTGAGTGATGAGTTCCACCCCTGCCAGATCCTCGCGGACCTCCTCACGATCCGGGAGAACTTCGGCCGCACGGCCGGCCTGCGAGCCGTGTATCTCGGCGACGGGGCCAACAACATGGGGCACTCCTACCTGCTCGGCTTCGCCACGGCCGGAATCCACATCATCATCGCCGCTCCGGACGGATACCAGCCCTCCGGACAGGTGGTGGCCGACGCCGAGCGGATCGCGGAGGCCACGGGCGGATCGGTCGGCATCACCACCGACGTCGCCTCGGCCGTCGAGGGGGCCGACGTGCTCATCACCGACACCTGGGTGTCGATGGGCATGGAGGACTCCGCAGCCGACCGCCTCCGGGACCTGGCCGGTTACCGGCTCGGACAGGAGGCGGTGGACCGGGCCTCCGACGACGTGATCGTCCTGCACTGCCTGCCCGCGTACCGGGGCAAGGAGATCTCCGCCGAGGTCATCGACGGGCCCCGCAGCAGGGTGTTCGACGAGGCGGAGAACCGTCTCCACGCCCAGAAGGCCCTGCTCGTCTGGCTCCTGGAGCGGGCGTGACCGCGGTCGGCGCCGTGAGTAGGACGGTGCGGCACGCCCGCATCACCGACATCCTTCGGCGCCGTCCGGTGCGCAGCCAGACCGAACTGGCCGAGGCGCTGGCGGAGGAGGGGATCGCCGTAGCGGTGGCGACCCTGAGTAGGGACCTGGACGAGCTCGGCGCCGTCAAGCTCCGCGCCGCCGACGGGGGAGCGGGCCGCTACGTCATCCCGGAGGACGGGAGCCATGTCCCGGGAATCCCCGGGGGCACGGACCGACTGGCCAAGATGCTCGGCGAACTGCTCGTGTCCGCCGACCACAGCGGCAACATGGCGGTCCTGCGCACGCCGCCGGGGGCCGCCAACTTCCTCGCCAGCGCGCTCGACCGCGCCAACCTGGATGACGTCGTCGGGACGATCGCCGGGGATGACACCATATTCGTGATGGCCCGCGAACCCGTCGCCGGAGCGGAACTCGCGGACCGGCTCGCCGCGCTGGCCCGACGCCAGCTCTGACCCCGCGACCCGCACACCCGCACCCACAGACCCACAAACCCACAGCACACACCAAGGAGAACACCATGTCCGATCGCGTCGTCCTCGCCTACTCCGGCGGACTCGATACCTCCGTCGCCATCAGCTGGATCGGCAAGGAGACCGGTGCCGAGGTCGTCGCCGTCGCCATCGATCTCGGCCAGGGTGGCGAGGACATGGACGTGGTGCGCCAGCGCGCCCTGGACTGCGGCGCCGTCGAGTCGATCGTCGTGGACGCCCGCGACGAGTTCGCCGAGGAGTACTGCGCCCCCACCATCAAGGCCAATGGTCTCTACATGCGGCAGTACCCGCTCGTGTCGGCGATCTCCCGCCCGCTCATCGTCAAGCACCTGGTGACAGCGGCGAAGATGCACGGCGGCACCTCCGTCGCGCACGGCTGCACGGGCAAGGGCAACGACCAGGTCCGCTTCGAGGTCGGTTTCGGTGCCCTCGCCCCTGACCTCGACGTCATCGCGCCGGTACGCGACTACGCGTGGACCCGCGAGAAGGCGATCGAGTTCGCCGAGAAGAACGAGATCCCGATCAACGTCACCAAAAAGTCGCCGTTCTCGATCGACCAGAACGTCTGGGGCCGCGCGGTGGAGACGGGTTTCCTCGAGGACCTGTGGAACGCCCCCACCAAGGACGTCTACGACTACACCGAGGATCCGACGATCAACTTCGCCGCCCCTGACGAGGTCACCGTGACCTTCTCCGAAGGCGTGCCGGTCGCGATCGACGGCCGTAAGGTCAGTGTGCTCGAGGCGATCGAGGAGCTCAACCGTCGCGGCGGCGCGCAGGGCGTGGGGCGTCTCGACATGGTCGAGGACCGGTTGGTGGGCATCAAGAGCCGCGAGGTGTACGAGGCTCCGGGCGCGATGATTCTCATCACCGCCCACAAGGCCCTCGAGGACGTCACGCTCGAGCGCGAGCTCGCCCGCTACAAGTCCGGCGTCTCGGACGAGTGGTCGAACGCGGTCTACGACGGCCTGTGGTTCTCGCCCCTGAAGTACGCGCTGGACGCCTTCATCGACAACACCCAGCAGCACGTCTCGGGCGACATCCGGATGGTCCTGCACGGCGGGTCGATCACCGTCAACGGCCGCCGGTCCGACTCCTCGCTGTACGACTTCAACCTCGCGACCTACGACGAGGGTGATTCGTTCGACCAGAGCTACGCCAAGGGCTTCGTCAACCTACACGGCCTGAGCTCCAAGATCGCCGCCAAGCGGGACCTCGGCCTGTGAGTGCCGAGCAGAACGGCGGCGGGCGGACGACCGGGGAAGACCGGCACGGGACCAATACCGGCGCGCTGTGGGGCGGCCGGTTCGCCGGCGGCCCGGCGGAGGCCATGGCCGCACTGAGCAAGTCCACCCACTTCGACTGGGAGCTGGCCCCGTATGACATCCGGGCGTCCAAGGCGCACGCCCGGGTGCTGCACCGGGCGGGCCTGCTCACCGGGCCGGACCTGGACTCGATGCTCGACGGGCTGGATCGGCTCGCCGCTGACGTCGACTCCGGCGCGTTCGTCCCGGCCGAGTCGGACGAGGACGTTCACGGGTCTCTCGAACGCGGGCTCATCGACAGGGTCGGCCCCGAGGTCGGTGGGCGGCTGCGGGCCGGCCGCTCGCGCAACGACCAGGTCGCCACGCTCTTCCGGATGTGGCTCCGCGACGCGGTCCGGGTGGTGGCGACGGGCGTGCTCGACGTGGTCGACGCGCTCGTCGCGCAGGCCGACGCCCACCCGGAGACGGTCATGCCGGGCAAGACCCACTTCCAGGCAGCCCAGCCGGTGTTGCTCTCGCACCAGTTGCTCGCCCACGCGCAGCCGCTGTTGCGCGATCTCGACCGGATCAGGGACCTGGACCGCCGGCTGGCAGTGTCGCCCTACGGGTCGGGCGCACTGGCCGGGTCCTCTCTCGGGCTGGACCCGGACGCGATCGCTGCGGAGCTGGGCTTCGACCGCGCGGCGGACAACTCGATCGACGCCACGAGCTCGAGGGACTTCGCGGCAGAGGCGGCCTACGTGCTCGCGCAGATCGCGGTCGACCTCTCCCGTCTGGCCGAGGAGATCATCGCCTGGTCCACTCCGGAGTTCGGGTACGTCACGCTCGCCGACGAATGGTCGACGGGCAGCTCGATCATGCCGCAGAAGAAGAACCCGGACGTCGCCGAGCTGATGCGAGGGAAGACGGGGCGACTCATCGGCAACCTCACCGGGCTGCTCGCGACCCTCAAGGCGCAGCCGTTGGCCTACAACCGGGACCTACAGGAGGACAAGGAGCCGGTCTTCGACTCCGTGGCGCAACTGGACCTGCTGCTGCCGGCGATGGCAGGGCTCGTCGGCACGCTCGAGTTCCATCCCGAGCGACTCGCCGAGCTCGCGCCGGCCGGTTACACACTGGCGACGGACATCGCGGAGTGGATGGTCCGCCAGGGCGTCCCGTTCCGGGTCGCCCACGAGGCGGCCGGTGAGTGCGTGCGGGTGGCCGAGGGCCGCGGCGTGGGACTGGACGAGTTGGACGACGACGAGTTGGCGGCCGTGGACCCCGCGCTCACGCCCGAGGTCCGCGAGGTCCTCACGGTGTCCGGTTCGGTCGCGTCGAGGAACGCCCGTGGTGGGACCGCGGGTGAGGCCGTGGCGGAGCAACGCCGGCGGTTGGGCGAGGTCCGTGACCAGTTCGCCGCGTGGGTAGGGTGAGAGTCATGTCCGTCATCGACGCACGTCTGCTCGAGATCCTCGCCTGTCCTGAGGACAAGGGCCCCCTCCTCCTGATCGACGGGGAGACGCTGTACAACCCGCGTCTGCGCCGGGCCTACCGGATCGAGGACGGCATCCCCGTCCTGCTGGTCGACGAGTCCCGGCAGGTCGACGACGCCGAGCACGCGGATCTCGTCGCCCGGTCGGGCGGCACGCCCGCGGAGTGAGTCCGCTGGCGGGCGCGCCCCGGGCCGACCGCGACGACACCGGTGGCTACGAGACGGGTGGCGAGCGGTTCCGGGAGTTGCTGCGCGCCTCGTCCCCGGACGAGGCGGCGCGGCTACTTCTCGGCGGGATCCTCACACACGACACGGTCTCGGTGCGCGTCATGGAGGTCGAGGCGTACGGCGGACCCGCCGACTCGGCGTTTCCTGACGCGGCGGCCCACACGTGGCCGGGTCGCACGGCCCGCAACGAGGTGATGTTCGGCGACGCCGGTCACCTGTACGTCTACCTGAGCCACGGGTTGCACCAGTGCGTGAACATCACCTGCCGACCTCGGGGTGAGGGAGGGGGTGTGCTCCTCCGGGCGGCCCGCGTCGTGGGCGGTCACGAGACCGTGGAGACCCGCCGGCCCGGCATCCCGGTGGAACGCACCGCCCGAGGCCCCGGCAACCTCGGACGCACGCTCGGCATCGATCTGTCGATGCGGGGCACCAATGTGTTGGACCCCTCGTCGTCGATCAGGTTCCGACCCGAGCCGGTCCCCGACGACCACATCCGCTCCGGTCCGCGCGTGGGGGTCTCCCGCGAGGCGGACCGGCCCTGGCGGTTCTGGCTCGCCGGCGCGCGGGAGGTCTCCGCCTATCGGCGGAGCCCACGCGCACCGCAGGTCACCCGCCCCGTGGTGGCCGGTCGCACCGATGGGGGACAATGACGGTCGTGACCAACGACATCCTCGATGAACTGCAGTGGCGTGGGCTGATCGCCCAGTCGACCGACCTGGAGGCGCTTCGCGCCCACCTCGACGCGGGGACGGTCTCTCTCTACTGTGGGTTCGACCCGACCGGTCCGAGTCTGCATGCCGGGCACCTCATCCCGTTGCTGACCCTGCGCCGGTTCCAGCTGGCCGGGCACCGGCCCATCGTCCTCGCCGGCGGCGCCACAGGGATGATCGGCGACCCCCGCGAGGTGGGGGAGCGGGTCATGAACACCTCCGACACCGTCGCGGAGTGGACCGAGCGGATCGCCGGCCAGTTGGAATTGTTCGTCGACCTCACCGAGGGACCCACCGGTGCGCGGGTGGTGAACAACATGCAGTGGACCGGGCACATGACGGTCATCGAGTTCCTGCGCGACGTCGGTAAGCACTTCTCGCTCAACACGATGCTCGGGCGCGACACCGTCAAGCGTCGCCTCGAGGGCGAGGGCATCTCGTTCACCGAATTCTCCTACATGCTGCTGCAGGCAAACGACTTCCTGCAGTTGCGCCGCAACATGGGGTGCACACTGCAGCTGGGTGGATCCGACCAGTGGGGGAACATCATCGGCGGTGTCGACCTCAACCGGCGGGTGGACGGCGAGACGGTCCACGCGATGACGGTCCCCCTCGTGACTTCTGCCGACGGGAAGAAGTTCGGCAAGTCCACCGGCGGCGGCAGTCTGTGGCTGGATCCGTCCATGACGAGCCCGTACACCTGGTACCAGTACTTCCTCAACACCGCCGACGCCGACGTCGTGCGCTACCTACGGTGGTTCTCCTTCCTCGAGCGTGAGGAGATCGACGAGCTCGAGGCGTCGACCCGCGACAAGCCCCACCTGCGCGCGGCGCAGAAGCGCCTCGCCGAGGAGATGACGACGCTCGTGCACGGCGTGGCCGCGACGGAATCCGTCCAGGCCGCCGCGCAGGCCCTGTTCGGCCGCGGCGAGCTCGACGGGCTCGACGAGGCGACTCTGGCGGCGGCGCTCGAGGACGCCGGCGCGGTGGAGATCGCCCCGGGCAGCCCTACGACCATCGTCGACCTGCTCGTCGCCTCCGGGCTGAGCGAGAGCAAGGGTGCCGCCCGCCGTGCGGTCGGTGAGGGGGGCGCGTACGTCAACAACGAGCGGGTCTCGGACCCGGAGTGGACGCCGTCCTCCGGTGATCTCCTCCACGGCAAATGGTTGGTCCTGCGGCGTGGCAAGAAGAGCTTCGCGGGCGTCCGCATCAGCTGATCAGCCCCTGCGTACGACGATGGCGTCGGCTCTCGCCGACGCCATCGTTCGTTAGCTGGCTTGACCTGCGGGTTTGCGTTTCCGTTCACACCTGCGTAACTTATTGGACGTCGCCGAGAGCGGCGCGGACCGAGAGGCCCGAGCCGCCCGAGGAGACAGCCTCCGCGAAGCGGGAGGGCCCAGCCGGGTTTGACACGGTGAAGCGGGTCCGCTAAGCTGGAGGAGTTCCCTCGAAAGGGGCGGTGATCACCCCGGATGT
>NZ_BCSL01000022.1:0-57601 GCF_001570845.1 Dietzia papillomatosis NBRC 105045
GGCTTGCCGAGCCGGTCGGCGAGGTAGACGACCGTCGCGGTCGACCGGTCGGCCAGGTACCCCTGCTCCCCGAGGGCGTCGATGACGTGGTCGATGCTCTCGAAAGCCGGTCGTTGTCCGGTGCGGGCTCGGTCCATGGGGCGGGTCCTCTCGGTGGGGTGATCTGGTGCGAACCGCGCTGATGCGGCCTGCTCGGGCGCGGGCGCCTTACGGCCGCACGTGCCCCTTGCCGTGGGCGATCCACTTCGTGCTGGTGAGCTCCTCGAGCCCCATGGGGCCGCGGGCGTGGAGCTTCTGCGTGGAGATACCGATCTCGGCCCCGAAGCCGAACATCTCCCCGTCGGTCCAGGCGGTGGAGGCGTTGACCATCACCGCCGCCGCGTCGACGCGGGCACAGAACTCGTCGGCCACGTCGATGCTGCGGGTGGAGATGGCCTCGGTGTGGCCCGACGACCAGCGGGCGATGTGGTCGATCGCCTCCTCGACGCCGTCGACGACCTTGAGGGCGATGTCCATGCTGAGGTACTCCTCGCCCCAGTCAACGTCATCGGCGGGGACGAGGCCCTCGCGGTCCCCGTGAACGGTGACTCCGGCCGTTCGGAGGGCGCCGACGACGCGGTCCACGGCGGCGTCGCCCAGGGCGGCGTCGAGCAGCACCGTCTCGGTGGCGTTGCAGACGCTGCAGCGGCGGGTCTTGCCGTTGAGCAGGAGGCTGATCGCCTCGTCGAGGTCGGCGTCCCCGTGGATGTAGAGGTGGCAGTTGCCGGTGCCGGTCTCGATGGCGGGGACCTTGGAGTTCTCCACCACGGCCTGGATGAGGCCCGCGCCTCCCCGGGGGATCACGACGTCGACGAGGCCGCGCGCCTGGATGAGGTGGGTGACCGACGAGCGGTCCTCCGAGGGGAGCAGTTGCGCGGCGTCGACGGGCAGGTCGTGCTCGGCGAGCACCCCGCGCAGCACCTCGACGAGCGCCTCATTGGAGTCGCGTGCCGAGCGGGAGCCGCGGAGGAGCGCCGCGTTGCCCGACTTGAAGGCCAGACCGAACGCGTCGACGGTCACGTTGGGACGCCCTTCGTAGATCATCCCCACTACGCCCAGCGGCACGCGGACCTGACGGAGCTGGAGTCCGTTGGGCCGGGTCGACCCGCGGGTGACGGTCCCGATCGGGTCCGCCAGACCGGCGACCTGACGCAGGCCGCCGGCAATGCCCTCGATTCGGTCGCCGGTCAGGCGGAGCCGGTCGAGCATGGCCTCTCCGGTACCGGCCTCGATCTGCTCGGCGATGTCCGCCGCGTTGGCCTCGAGGATCGTCGACTCCGCCGCCACGAGAGCATCGGCCGCGGCGAGCAGCATCGCGTTCTTCCGGTCGGCAGTCAGCAGCGCCAGCTCGCGCGAGGCGGCGCGGGCACGACGGGCGGCGCCGTGGACGGCGTCGCGCACCGGGTCTGCGGCCGGCCGATCGGCGTCCGTCTGGCCGGCGAGGTCGGGGGCGTCGACGTGGCTGGTGGTCATGCGGGCCAGCTTACCGATCGGTGGCTCGCCGACGGCGCAGGTGACAGACGCGCGCACCTGCACGGACCCCTACGCGCGCACGAGTACCGCGACCATGAAGCCGCTGTCGTCGTCGAAAGGCCGCAGGTCCCAGGTCGACCACCGCTGCTCGACCCGCAGTCCCGCGCGTTCGGCGTCGAGGTCGAACTCTTCCCGCGTCCAGCCGCGGTCGAGCCCGAATCCCACGACAAGCCTGCCGGGCTGCCCGTCGGTGGACTCCGATGCCGGGGCCAGCCGGTCGGCGAGGTTGGAAAGAACGGCACCGCGGTCGGCCGGGTCGACGAAGGCGAGGACGTTGCCGGCCGACACCGCCAGGTCGAAGGGGCCGGCGGCCCAGCCGTCGACGGCGAGGTCGGCGACCTCCCAGGTGGCGTCGGGGCACTGTTCGCGCGCCCGGTCGACGAGGTAGGGGTCGATGTCGACGCCGGTGACCCGGTGGCCGCGGGCGTGGAGGTAGACGCCCATCCGTCCCTGGCCGCAGCCCACGTCGAGGACGCGCGCTCCGCGCGGCGCCATGGCGTCGGCGAGACGCGCCTCGCCGTCGATGTCGACGCCCTCGGCGATCATGTCGTCCCAGCGCCGCGCGTATCGCCGCGAGTGCTCGGGGTCGGCCTCCACGATCTTTTTCCATGTCTGCGCCATGCGGTCCAGTATGGCCGCCGCGGTGCGGCGCTGCCGAGGGCGGTGACGACGGCGACGCCGTCGGGGAGCAACTCGCGGACCGGGGTGTCGAGCCGCCACCGACCGCGCACGACGCCGTCCGCGAGCAGCAGCGTGGTGAACGTCTTGGTGATGGAGCCGATCTCGAACAGCGAGTGCGCGTCGGGGGCCCGTCCCCGCCCCGTGTCGCCGCGTGCGGCGACGTGGGTGCCCCCGGGCGGCCCGGCGGCGACGACCACCCCCACCCGCCGGTGTGCCAGCTGCTCCGCCGCCTGCTCGACCTGTCCCGCGATGCCCCGCCCGTCGCTCGTCACGGCCACCAGTTGACGCCGGTCGGGGTCGGCGCCGCACCCTCGTGTCGTAGTGGTGGGGCACGATGGGCCCATGATCTCGCCGGCGGACCGTCCTCATTCCGACAGCCCGACCGAATCGGATCCCGCGTCCCTGCGGGCGCGGGCCGATGAACTGCTGGGGGCCCTGGCGGGGCCGGGCGCCAGGCTGCGCGAGGACCAGTGGACCGCGATCGAGGCGCTGGTGGCCGACCGTCGGCGCGCACTGGTGGTCCAACGCACCGGCTGGGGCAAGTCAGCGGTGTACTTCATCGCCGCGCGGCTGCTCCGCGAGCTCGGTTCCGGTCCCACGGTGATCGTCTCGCCGCTGTTGGCGCTCATGCGCAACCAGGTCGAGGCGGCGGCCCGGGCCGGGGTGCGGGCGGCGACCATCAACTCGGCCAACATGACCGAGTGGGACGAGGTGCGCGCGTCCGTCCGGGCAGGCGAGGTGGACGTGCTGCTGGTGAGCCCCGAGCGGCTGAACAACCCGGATTTCCGCGACACCGTGCTGCCGGCGCTCGCCGCGGACGCCGGGCTGGTCGTGGTCGACGAGGCCCACTGCGTCTCCGACTGGGGGCACGATTTCCGGCCCGACTACCGCCGGATCCGCACCCTCCTCGCCGACCTGCCGGAGGGGGTGCCGGTCCTTGCCACCACGGCCACGGCCAACGACCGCGTGGTGCGCGACGTCGCCCAGCAGCTAGGCGTCGGCGTGAGCGGCCTCGCGGAGCAGGCTCCGGCCGCTGACGACTCCGCCGCCTCGGACACCCTCGTCCTCCGCGGCGGCCTGGACCGTGAGTCGCTCCGACTGTCGGTGGTAACGATCGACGACTCCGAGACGCGCGCGGCGTGGCTGGTGGAGAACCTCGACTCGCTGCCGGGTAGCGGGATCGTCTACTGCCTCACCGTCGCCGCCGCCGAGGACATGTCCGAGCTGCTCACCTCGGCCGGGCACCGCGTCAGCGCGTACACGGGGCGTACCGACTCCGGCGAGCGGGAGGACCTCGAGCGCGCCCTCCTGGACAACGAGGTCAAGGCGCTGGTCGCCACCTCCGCGCTGGGTATGGGTTTCGATAAGCCGGACCTGGGCTTCGTCGTCCACCTGGGGGCGCCGCCCTCCCCCATCTCCTACTACCAGCAGATCGGCCGCGCCGGGCGCGCGGCCGACAGAGCCGAGGTCGTCCTGCTCCCGGGGCCGGAGGACCGCGCGATCTGGAACCACTTCGCGTCGCTGGCCTTCCCGCCGGAGGACGCCGTGCGGCGGGTCCTCGACGCGCTGGAGCCCGGCCGTCCGCAGTCGACGCAGGCTCTGGAGCCGGCCGTGGATCTCGGCCGGACGCGGCTGGAGATGGTGCTCAAGGTCCTCGACGTGGACGGCGCGGTCCAGCGGGTGCGCGGCGGCTGGGTCTCCACCGGGCGGCCGTGGCACTACGACGCCGAGCGCTACGCGGGTCTGGCGGAGGCGCGGCAGGCCGAGCAGCAGGCGATGATCGCCTACGAGCGCACCGACTCCTGCCGCATGGAGTTCCTGCGCGCGCAGCTCGACGACCCCACCCTCGACCCGGCGTCGCCCGGTTGCGGGCGCTGCGACAACTGCACCGGCGAGCGCCGCACCTCGGACGTCGATTCCGGCGCGCTGACCCGGGCCCGCGAGGCGCTTGAGCGGCCCGGCGTGGTACTGCCGCCCCGCCGGCAGTGGCCCACGGGCCTGGCCAAGCTCGACGTGCCGCTCAAGGGCAAGATCACCGACGGTCCCGCCGAGGGCCGGGCCCTCGCGCGTCTCACCGACCTCGGTCTGGGGCAGAAGCTGCGGGTGCTGCTCGCCGAGCCCGATCAGGACGCGCCCGAGTGGCTGGCCCGCGCCTGCGTGCCGGTCCTGCGCGAGTGGGGCTGGACCGAGCGGCCCACCGGGGTCGTCGCCCTGGTCACCGGGGAGCACCCGCAGCTCGTCGGGGGCCTCGCCGACGCGCTGGCGCGGATGGGGCGCATGGAGCCGCTCGGCGAGCTCACCCGCGACCCGGCGCTGCCGCCGGTGACCGCGCAGAACTCGGCCTACCGCGTGGCGCAGCTATGGGGCACGTTCTCCGGCCCGGCCACGCCCCCGAACGGGCCGGTCCTGCTGGTCACCGACGTGCTCGGCACGGGCTGGACGGTCACCGAGGCGGCGCGCCACCTGCGGGAGTCCGGGGCCTCCGCGGTCCTGCCCCTGGCTGTCGTCACCGCGGGTTAGGCGACCGCCGGTGGTCGACAGGGTGGGCGCCGGCATGGAATCGTCGAAGCATGGTCACTTCGACGAGACTGTCTCCTACGGCTCGGCCGGACTCCTCCACGACCCGGTCTGACCAGTCATGAGCGTCCTGACGGTGGCCGCCCTGGCGCTAGGTTTCGTGCTGCTCATCGGCGGCGGTGAAGTGCTGGTGCGGGGCGCTGGCGGTCTGGCCGCCGTTTTCAAAATCTCCCCGCTGGTGGTGGGACTCACCGTTGTCGCGTTCGCCACCTCGGCGCCGGAACTCGCGGTGAGCGTCGATGCCGCGCTGAGTGGATACCCGGGATTGGCCGTCGGCAACGTCGTGGGCAGCAATATCGCGAACATTCTGCTCATCCTGGGGATGACCGCGATCGTCGCCCCTCTCGTGGCGACGTCCCGGATCGTGCGAGTCGACATCCCCATCATGGTGCTGTTCTCTCTGGTCGTGCTTCTGGTGGCCCTCGACGGCACGATCAGCTTCCTCGACGGTCTGCTGCTCCTCGCCGGCCTCGTGACCTATACGACCGCGACGATCGTCATCGCGCGCAAACAGGATGGAGACCGCGCCACCGAGGCATTGGACGCCCCGGCCGGTGACAGCGCGGGCGAGACGACGCCTACCGGCGGCGAGACCTCGCACCCGGTCCTCCTCAACAGCGCTCTCGTGATCGCCGGGGTGGCGCTGCTCGTGATCGGGGCACGGCTACTCGTCACCGCGGCCAGTGATCTCGCGTCGGCCTGGGGGATGAGTGACCTGGTCATCGGTCTCACGGTGGTGGCCATCGGCACCTCCCTCCCGGAACTCGCCACGAGTCTCGTGGCGGCGATCCGCGGCGAACGCGACCTCGCCATCGGCAACATCGTCGGAAGCAACATGTTCAACATCGGCGCGGTTCTCGGAATGACCTCGCTCATCACGCCGATCGGGGTCGCCCCAGGGGCCATCCGCTTCGACCTGCCGATCATGCTCGCCGTCTCGATGGCTCTGCTCCCGATCGCCTTCACCGGGATGGCGATCAAGCGGTGGGAGGGACTGCTCTTCGCGGGGTTCTACGCCGCGTACGTCGCCTACGTGGTGCTGCAGGCCGCCGACCACGACGCGTTGGATCCGTTCAGCGCCGCCATGCTCTGGTTCGTCATCCCCGTCACCGCGCTGTGGCTGATCGTATTGGCCACCTACGAACTCGGTGTCCGGCGGGGGCGCGGACAGGCCCGCGGCCGGCCCGTCGCGAGAGACGACGGCGGCCGCGAGGGCGGTTGAGGGGAGGCGGCCCCGCATCGGCCGCCGGACGGCTCAGACCTCCCGCGCCATCGCCCGTCCGGCCTTCATGCCGGAGAAGATGCACCCGCCGAGGAACGTGCCCTCGAGTGAGTTGCAACCATGAACGCCGCCGCCACCGAATCCCGCGACCTCACCGGCGGCGTACAGCCCCGGGAACGGCTCGCCGGCGGGAGTGAGGCACTGTGAGTCGAGCGTCGTCTCGATCCCGCCGAGGGTCTTGCGCGTCATGAGGTGCACTTTCACCGCGATCAGCGGGCCACCCGAGCCGGCGGCCGAGCCCTTGCCCGGCCCGGAGTCCGCGAGCAGGCGGTGCGGCTTGGCCAGGCGGGTGAGCTTGTCGGTGAGCACGCGCCGCGAGTTGTGGATCGCCTGGACCTGGGCGTCCTTGGCGAACGGGTTGTCCATCTGCCCGTCCATCGCCAGGACGAACTCCCGCACCTTCTCCACGTCCAGCTCGGGCTCGCCCTCCCGCAGCAGCGAGTTCATGCCGGCGACCATCTCCTCGAGCGTGTCCGCCACCACCCAGTCGACGCCCTTCTCGGCGAAGTCGGCGATCGACGGGGGAAGGCCGCTGCCCGCCTTGGACGCGAACTTCCGGATGCTCTTGTCGGTCAGCTCGGGGTTCTGCTCGGAGCCGGAGAGGATGAACTCCTTGCCGGCGATCGCCGAGTCGAGGATGAACCACGAGTAGTCCTGGCCGGCTCGGCGGATCGCCTCGATGGACGCCGTGGTGTGGAAGCCCGGGAACAACGGCACGGGCATCCGGTCGCCGTTCGCGTCGAGCCACAGGGTGGACGGTCCCGGGATGATGCGGATCGCGTGCGAGGGCCACACGGGCGCGAAGTGGGCCACGCCCTCGGTGTAGTGCCACATGCGGTCCCGGTTGATGAGGTTCGCACCGGACCGTGCGGAGATCTCCAGCACCCGCCCGTCCACGTGCTCGGGCACACCCACGATGAGGTCCTTCGGCACGTCGCCGAGCCGGTCGGCGGGCCAGTACTTCCGCACCAGGTCGGGGTTGCCGCCGATGCCCCCGGAGGCCAGCAGCACGGCCTTCGCCCGGAACTCGAACTCCCCGGTCTCCTCCCGGGGGGACGCGACGCCGCGGTCGTAGTCGCAGGGCGCCAGTGTCGCGCCCCGCACGCCCACGGCGCGGCCGTCCTCCACCACGATCTCGTCCACCCGGTGGCGCACCGCGAAGCGGACCAGGCCGGCGCGGGCGGCATCGCGGACGGGTTCCTCGAAGACGCGGACCACCTCGGGCCCGGTCCCCCACGCCACGTGGAAGCGAGGGACGGAGTTGCCGTGCCCGTTCACGTCGCCGCCGCCACGCTCGGCCCAGCCGACGGTGGGGATGATCCGCAACCCCAGGTCGTGCAGGTACCGCCGCTTCTCCCCCGCGGCGAACTCGACGTACGCACGCGCCCACTGCCGTGGCCAGTGGTCCTCGGGGCGGTCGAACGCGGCCGAGCCGAGCCAGTCCCGCCACGCGAGTTCGAGCGAGTCCTTGATGCCGATCCGCCGCTGCTCCGGGGTGTCCACGAGGAAGAGCCCGCCGAGGGACCAGAACGCCTGCCCGCCGAGGTTCTTCTCGCTCTCCTGGTCCACCACCAGCACCTTCTTGCCCGCGCGCGTCGCCTCGTAGGTCGCCACGAGGCCGGCCAGGCCGTGCCCCACCACGATGACGTCCGGGGCGAAGCCCGGCTCGGGCGCGGGCAGAGGTCCGGCGTTGGCGGCGCGGGACGTCGACGGCGGCTGCCACGACGGGTAGACGGGGCGGACGGGCCGGGCCTCGCCGGTGGTGCGTGCGGAACGGGACGCGGAACTGGTCATGGGTCCAGTGTGCCCGGTCACTCCAGCAGGTGGCGCAGGTATCGCTCGGGCGCGTCGAGGTAACGCCGGTAGTGGTCGACCATCGCCAGGTCCTCCCATCGCGCCCGGTGCATCCCCTCGTCGGAGAGCTCGTACACCGCGGCGCCGGGGACCGAGGCGAGGATCGGCGAGTGGGTCGCCATGAGCACCTGCGCGCCGTGTCGGTCGGCCAGTTCGAGCAGCAGCGCCACCAGTCGGAGCTGCGCGTCGAACGACAGGCCCGCCTCCGGTTCGTCCAGGACGAACAGGCCGCCGCCGTCGAACCGGGAGGTGGTGAGGATGTCCCAGAACGCCTCGCCGTGGCTGCGCGAGTGAAAATCCCGCTCGGGGCCCGAGGACTGCAGGTAGGTGAACATGCCGTGCATGGTCTCGGCGCGCAGGAAGTAGCCCCACCGGGACGCGGCTCCCCCGCGGACCAGGCGCAGGTCCGAGTTCAAGGGCGACTCCGACCGCCATGTGACGTCCCGGCCGTGGACGGACCCGCCCTCGGCTCCCAGACCGAACGCCATGGCGACGGCCTCGACGACCGTCGACTTGCCGGCGCCGTTCTCGCCGACCAGCACGGTGAGATCGTCCAGCTCGAGCCCGTCGCGCAGGAGCTGCGCGACCGCCGGGATGGAGTACGGCCACTGGTCCGCCGGCCGGGGGAGGTCGGGGTCGGGGTCGGCCACCACCCGGACGACCGGGCGGGGGTCCAGGACACGGTCTCGGCTCACCCGGCCACGGTACCGTTGCGCTCATGCGGATCCACCAGATGAACTGCGGGACGTTCGCGGGTGTGGCCCCCACGCGCGTGCTGCTGGTAGAGGCGCCGGGCGGCCTCGTGCTGGTGGACTCGGGGATCGGGCTGGCGGACATCGCCGACCCGGCCGGTCGCCTCGGCGCCGCGCGCCACGTCCTGCGCCCGGCACTGCGTGAGCGCGAGACGGCGGTCCGCCGCATAGAGGCCCTGGGCCTGGATCCGCGGGACGTGCGGCACATCGTGCTCACCCACCTGGATCTCGACCACATCGGCGGCCTCGCCGACTTCCCCGCCGCGCAGGTGCACGTCTCGGCGCAGGCCCTGACGTGGGCGGTGCGCACGCCGCGCTTCCTGGAGCGTCGGCGTTACCGCCGCCGCCAGTGGGAGCACGGGCCGCGCTTCACCGAGTACTCGTTCGGCACCGACCGGTGGGAGGGCTTCCGGGTGCACCCCCTGGACCATGTCGCCGAGGGGATGCTGCTCGTGGACCTGCCGGGTCACGCCGTCGGGCACGCGGGGGTGTTCGTGCCGGGGCGCGGCGGAGACCCGTCCGCGCCCGGAGACGGCGACGACGACAAGGACGTCCTCCACGCGGGTGATGCCTTCTACCACCGGGGCCAGGTCGGCTCGATGGGCCGGGTGCCGGCGTGGGTCCCGGTCGCCGAACGCGTCATGGCCCTGGAGCCGGCCGCGGTCGCGGTGACGCACGCCCGACTCGCCGGGGTGGCCGCTCGCCGCGGCGACACTCTGGACATGGTGTGCGCGCACGACCCCTCGGGGCCCGGAGGGCTCTAGATGGTCCGCGTCCGCGACACCGCCTGGACCCCGGCCGAGCGCACCCGGCCGGATCCCGACCTGCCCGAGCGTGCCGACGCCCTGGCGGAGCTGATGCACGGCCGCCGCACGGTCGTCCTCACCGGCGCGGGCATCTCCACGCCCTCGGGCATTCCCGACTACCGCGGGCCCGACTCGCCGGGTCGCACCCCGATGACCTACCAGCAGTTCGTCGGTGACGCCGCGTTCCGCCGTCACTACTGGGCCCGCAACCACCTGGGCTGGCGGCATATGGAGGCCGCCCGCCCCAATGCCGCGCACATGCTGCTTGCCCGGTGGGAGAGGTGCGGCGCCGTCCCGGGCGTCATCACACAGAACGTGGACCTGCTCCACCTCAAGGCAGGCAGCCGGCGGCTGGTCGACCTGCACGGCACCTACGCGGTGGTCACGTGCCTCGACTGCGGGCTCCGCCAGAGCCGATGGGCCCTGCACGAGCAGCTGGACCGTCTCAACCCCGGCTTCACCGAACGCGTCGCGACCCGCGGCGCGATCGAGATCGCCCCGGACGCCGACGCCGTCCTCACCGACACCGCCGACTTCCGCATGGTGGACTGCCCACGCTGCGGCGGAGTGCTCAAACCCGACATCGTCTACTTCGGCGAGAACGTCCCCGCGCACCGCGTACAGGAGGCCAACGCCCTGGTCGACGGGTCCGACCTCGTCGTCGTCGTCGGCTCGTCACTCACGGTGCGCTCCGGCTACCGGTTCGTGCAACGCGCGGTGACCACCGGCACGCCCGTCGCGGTGATCAACCGCGGCCGCACCCGCGCCCACGACGAGGCCACCCTCACCATCGACGGTGACTGCATCGAGGTCCTCACCCGCGTCGACCGGGCGCTGGGCGCGTAGACCGCGGGCGATGGCGAGCACCCCACGGCCCGGACCCCGGGGGGTGCGGTCGCCGTGCGGGCCGCCACAGGCGCACACTGGAACCATGAGCACAGATCTGACCCCCGCCGCAGCGCTGGACCGACTCCTCACCGGAAACCGTCGCTACGTCGACGGCGCCAGCCTCCACGCGCACCAGGACCCCGCCCGCCGCGCCGAACTCACTGGCGAGCAGCACCCGTTCGGCATGGTCTTCGGCTGCGCCGACTCGCGTGTGCCCGCGGAGGTCGTGTTCGACCAGGGCCTGGGTGACCTGTTCGTCATCCGCAACGCCGGCCACATCGTCGACCCCTCCGTCCTGGGCTCGATCGAGTTCGGCGTCGACGTCCTAGGCATCCCGCTCACCCTCGTCCTGGGGCACACCTCGTGCGGCGCGGTCGGCGCCACCATCACCGCGGTCGACTCCCACTCCACCCCGTCGGGCTACCTGCGCGACGTGGTCGAGCGCATCGCCCCGGCCGTGTTCGAGGCGCGGCGCGACCCGGATGCCGGGTACGACGACGTGGTGATCGAGAACGTCCGGCAGACGGTCACCGCGATCCGCGAGAAGTCCGCGGCCGTCGACCGCGCGATCACCGAGGGCCGCACGGCGATCGTCGGCGCGATCTACAACCTCGAGGCGGGGACCGTCACACCGGTCCACACCGAGGGCAGGGTCAACGGGGGCTGATCCCTCCGCGGCGCGCGCGGACCGGCGGCCCGGCTCGCGGCGGCTCGGCAGCCCGGCGCGGTGGGGTCCGCGCTCAGACGGCGACGAGATCGTCCGCGTGCACCAGCGGCCGCCCCTGGCCGGCGGCGCCCGTCCCGGACTGCCGCTCGGCGAGCCGGGATCGGACCTCGATCGAGTCGTACTGCGCGATGCCCCGGGCCACGACCCGCCCGTCGGAGTCGTGGAGCTCGATGACGTCGCCGAAGTGGAACAGCCCGTCAACGCCCGTGACCCCGGCGAGCAGCAGCGACCGACGCGAGCCCGTCACCGCGCGCACGGCGCCGTCGTCGAGCAGCACCGCGCCCCGCGCATCGGCGGCATGGCGGACCCAGAAACGGCGGGCGGTCATCCGCTCGGGGCGGGCCGCGAAGACCGTCCCCACGGTCGGCTCGGCGGCGAGCGCCTCGGCCGCCCGCTCCGCGGAGGTGAGCAGGACCGGGATCCCCGCGTCGGCGGCCAGGCGGGCGGCCGCGAGCTTGGAGGCCATGCCGCCGGTCCCGAGCGATCCCCCGGCGCCGGCCACCACGCCGTCGAGGTCCCCCTCGCCGCCGACCATCGTCACCGCGGTCGCATCGCCCTTGCGGGGGTCGGAGTCGTAGAGGGCGTCGACGTCCGAGAGCAGGATGAGCGCGTCGGCGCTGATGAGGTGGGCGACCAGGGCCGCCAGCCGGTCGTTGTCGCCGAAGCGGATCTCGTTGGTCGCGACGGTGTCGTTCTCGTTGATGACCGGCACCGCCCGCAGGGTGCGCAGGCGGTCGAGGGTGCGTTGCGCGTTGGCGGCGCTGTCCCGGCGGCCGATGTCGGCGGCGGTGAGCAGCACCTGTCCCACCACCCGGTCGTAGCGGGCGAACGAGTCACCCCACGCGCGCGCCAGTTCGAGTTGCCCGACGCTCGCGGCGGCCTGCTTGGCCGACAATGTGGCGGGCCGGGTGGTCATGCCCAACGGGGCCATCCCGGCGCCGATCGCGCCCGAGGACACCACGAACACGTCCGATCCGCCGGTCATGCGCGTCTGGCAGACGTCCGCCAGGGTGTCGAGTTCGGCGCGCCGGATCCCGCCGTGGAAGCTGGTGATCGCGGACGAACCGATCTTGACCACCACGCGGCGGGCCGTGCCGATGCGACGGCGCAGCTCGCGCTCGGTGGTCACTCCAGGATCTCCTCGTCCGGGTCGATGAGGCCGCGGCGCACGCGCTTGCGGTACTTGCGCTCGGCGGCGCCCACACGCTCGTCGGACTCGAGTCGGATGTCCGTGCCGCGGCCGGTGCGCATGAGGTCGACGCCGGCCGGGGTCTGCGGCTCCCACTCGAACGAGACGTCGCCGATCGTGACCGTGCAGCCCTCCTCGGCGCCGGCCTTGATGAGCGCGTCCTCCACGCCGATCCGGGCGAGGCGGTCGGCGAGGAAGCCCACGGCCTCGTCGTTCTCGAAGTCGGTCTGACGGATCCACCGCTCGGGCTTGGTGCCGGTGACGACGAAGTCGCCGGGAGAGGCGGGGTCGGGGCGGACGTCGAACTCGCCCGCGTCCACGGCCTTGGGCCGGATGACGATCCGCTCGGGCGCGGCGGGCGGGTTGGCCTTCCGGTGAGCCTTCACCAGCTCGTAGAGCCCGAAGCGGAGTTCGTCGAGGCCCTTGTGGGCGACCGCGGAGATGGCGTACACGGGCCACCCCCGGGCCTCGAACTGCTCGCGGACCATCTCGGCCATGTCGGCCGCGGCGGGGACGTCGATCTTGTTGAGCACCACCACGCGGGGCCGGTCGGACAGGTCGCCGATCCCGGCGTCGGACAGTTCTGACCGGTACGCGGCGAGCTCCGCCTCGAGGGCGTCCACGTCGGAGACAGGGTCGCGGTCGGACTCAAGGTTGGCGCAGTCGACGACGTGGGCCAGGACGGCGGTGCGTTCGATGTGGCGTAGGAAGTCCAGGCCGAGACCGCGGCCCTCGCTGGCACCGGGGATGAGGCCGGGTACATCGGCGATCGTGAAGGTGTCGTCGCCGACCGAGACCACCCCTAGGTTGGGCACCAGGGTCGTGAACGGGTAGTCGGCGATCTTGGGCTTGGCCGCGGAGAGCACCGAGACGAGGGAGGACTTGCCGGCGGACGGGAAGCCCACGAGTCCGACGTCGGCCATCGACTTGAGCTCGAGCGTGACGTCGCGGACCTCGCCGGGCTCGCCCAGCAGGGCGAAGCCGGGCGCCTTACGCGCACGGGACGCCAGGGCCGCGTTGCCGAGACCGCCCTTTCCGCCCTCGGCTGCGACGAACCGGGTGCCGGCGCCGACGAGGTCCGCGAGGACCTCACCGTTCTCGTCCAGCACGACCGTGCCGGGCGGGACCGGGAGCACGAGGTCGGCGCCCTGGGCGCCGTTGCGGTGGGAACCCATGCCGGGCTGGCCCTTGCCGGCGCGGGCGTGGGGCCGGAAGTGGAAGTCGAGCAGGGTGTGGACCTGCGGGTCCACGACGAGCACGACGTCACCGCCGTCGCCGCCGTTGCCGCCGTCGGGGCCGCCGAGCGGTTTGAACTTCTCGCGGTGCACGGAGGTGCAGCCGCGGCCGCCGTCCCCCGCCGCGAGGTGGAGGACGACGCGGTCGACGAATCTCGACATGGTGGGGACTCCTCCTGGTGACGGACGACGGTGGATCGGGTGGTGCTGCCGCAAATACTCTCGGGGGCCGGGTGTGGGGTCGATCAGACCCCGCCCGGCCCCCGAGGGCGATTCACGTGTGGTTCGGTCGGCTGGGAGGCTCAGGCCTCGGCGCCGGCCGGCACGATGTTCACGGTCTTGCGGCCGCGCTTGGTGCCGAACTCCACCGCACCGGCGGAGAGGGCGAACAGGGTGTCGTCGCCGCCGCGGCCGACGTTCACGCCCGGGTGGAACTTGGTGCCGCGCTGGCGCACCAGGATCTCGCCGGCGTTGACCTCCTGGCCACCGAAGCGCTTGACGCCGAGACGCTGCGCGTTGGAGTCACGACCGTTACGGGTGCTGGACGCGCCCTTCTTGCTTGCCATGTCCGAGTCCCTCCTTCAGGGAGCACGCCCGAGGGCGCTGAGCTGGTGGCCTTGGCGGCCGGTGACGGATTACTTGATACCGGTGATCTTGACGACCGTCAGCTTCTGACGGTGGCCCTGACGCTTGTGGTACCCGGTCTTGTTCTTGAACTTGTGGATCCGGATCTTCGGACCCTTGGTCTGCTCGACGATCTCGCCGGAGACGGTGACCTTGGCCAGGGCGTCGGCGTCGGAGGTGACGGCCGAGCCGTCCACCACGAGGATCGGGGACAGCGACACGGAGGTTCCGGCCTCGCCCTCGATCTTCTCGACCTTGACCTGGTCCCCTTCGGCGACCTTGTACTGCTTGCCGCCGGTCTTGACGATCGCGTACATCGAGGGCTTCCCCTTGCTTCTCGGGTGTGCGGCCGCCGGGGCGACCGCACCTGGTGTGCGGTGTTCTCTCATGCTCGCCGGCTCACGCCGGTCGGAGGTCGTCGGCCACGCCGGTCCGTGTGGACCGGGCCCGCGACTCCTCGCGCGGCGACATAGCGCCGCGACGAGCGACCTGTCAAGGTTACGGTCCGGCGGCGCAGCAGGTCAAACCGACCGTGCCGCCGGACACGCGGCCCGGTCTCTCAGTCGCTCGTGGGAGCCGTCGTCGACCGGGTCGCGCGTCGCCTCGCGGGGCGCCTGCGCGGCTCGGCGACCACGGCGGTCGGCGTCTGCGCGAGCGGCGCGGCCTCGACCCCGGCCGGGGGTTCGACCGATGCCGCCGGAGCCGCAGGGATCTCCGTGGCGGCCGTGGCGGCGCCGGCCGCGCTCGTGGCCGCCGCGGAGTCCGCTGTGGCGGCACCCGCCTCGCGACGGGTCGACCGGCGACGGGGCCGCCGGCCGGACGTGGCACCGGTGGTCGCCGCGTCGGCGGACGTGGCGTCGGCGGACGTGCTGGCTGAGGCCCCACCCCCCGACGTCGCGGACTCGACCTCGTCCACGATCTCCTCCGCCTCGGCCACCGTTGCGGACTCGGCCTGTGGCGTCTCGACGACCTCCTTCGCGGCGGAGTCCGCGGCGGCGGTCTCCGGGGCTGGAGCGTTGCTCGCCGCCCGTCGCGACGCGCGGCGCCGACGCGCGGGCCGGGTGACCCCGGCGGCGTCGGCGGAGTCCGCCACCCCCGCCTCGGGGGCCGCTGCGGGAGCGGTCTCGCCCTCGTCCGCAGCAGAGGTCGCCACCGCCGTCGTCGCCGCGTCCGCCGCCGACGGGGCCGCGGCCTCTGCCGCCGACGGGGCCGCGGCCTCTGCCGCCGACGTCGCCGCCGGGGCATCGGACTCGTCTGTACCGGCCTCGGCCGGCGGGGCGGCCACCACGACGGGCGCGGCGGCCTCGGCGGCTTCGACGGTCTTCGAATCCGCCGAATCGGTCCCGCCGGCGCCGGCCTCGGCGTTCTGCCGGGCGATCGCCAGCGCGGCCGGGTGCGCGGCCGGCGCGGGGCCGTCCTTGCGCGGTGCCTGCTTGGGCGAGGCGCTGTCGGACTCGCCGTTGCCCTTACCGTTGCCGTTGCCGCCACGACGACGGCCGCGCTTGGCGCCCGGCTCGTCGGCGTTGTGCGACTCGGTGTGGAGGGGGTCGGCGTGGACGATCAGACCGCGACCCTGGCAGTGCTCACACGGCGTGGAGAACGCCTCGACCAGACCGGTGCCCAGCTTCTTCCGGGTGAGCTGGACAAGGCCGAGCGAGGTGACCTCGGAGACCTGATGGCGGGTGCGGTCGCGGCCGAGGGCCTCGGTGAGGCGGCGCAGCACGAGGTCGCGGTTCGCCTCGAGGACCATGTCGATGAAGTCGATGATCACCATGCCGCCCACGTCCCGCAGGCGCAGCTGGCGGACGATCTCCTCGGCGGCCTCGAGGTTGTTCTTGGTGACGGTCTCCTCGAGGTTGCCGCCGGAGCCGGTGTACTTGCCGGTGTTGACGTCGATGACGGTCATGGCCTCGGTGCGGTCGATCACCAGGGAGCCACCGGAGGGCAGCCACACCTTGCGGTCGAGCGCCTTGGCCAGCTGCTCGTCGACCCGGTGGGTGGCGAACACGTCCACGTCGGGGTTGTCGTGGCGTTCGAGCCGGTCGACCATCTCGGGCGCCACACGTGAGACGTAGCCGTGGACCGTGTTCCAGGACGTCTCGCCCTGGATGACGAGCTTGGAGAAGTCCTCGTTGAACAGGTCGCGGACGACCTTGACCAGCAGATCGGGCTCCTCGTACAGCGCGACGGGCGTGCCGGAACCGGACTCGGTGCGCTTGGCGGCCGCCTCGGAGATCTCGGTCCACTGCGCGGCGAGCCGCTCGACGTCGCGACCGATCTCCTCGGCGCTGACGCCCTCGGCCGCGGTGCGGATGATGACGCCGGAGCCCTCGGGGACGACCTCCTTGAGGATCCCCTTCAGGCGGCGCCGCTCGGTGTCGGGCAGCTTGCGCGAGATGCCGGTGGAGTTGCCGTCGGGGACGTAGACGAGGAACCGGCCGGCCAGCGAGATCTGGGTCGACAAGCGGGCGCCCTTCTGCCCGACGGGGTCCTTGGTCACCTGGACCAACACCATGTCGCCGGACTTGAGGGCCTGCTCGATCCGCCGGGCCTTTCCGCCGAGGCCGGCGGCCTCCCAGTTGACCTCGCCGGCGTAGAGCACGCCGTTGCGGCCGCGTCCGATGTCGACGAACGCCGCCTCCATGCTGGGCAGGACGTTCTGCACGCGGCCGAGGTAGACGTTGCCGACCATCGAGCGGGCGGACTCGGTGGTGACGAAGTGCTCGACGAGCACCTTGTCCTCGAGGACGCCGACCTGGGTCATGAGGCCCTTGCCGTCGGTGCGCTGCTTCTCGCGGACCACCATGACGCGGTCCACGGCCTCGCGGCGGGCGAGGAATTCGGCCTCGGACAGGATCGGTTGGCGGCGGCGGCCGGCCTCACGGCCGTCGCGCCGACGCTGGCGCTTGGCCTCGAGTCGGGTCGAGCCGGTGATGCCCTGGACCTCGTCGGAGGACGTGCCGGAGCCCTGTCCCCCACGCCCGGTGCGGCGGCGCGAGTCGCGCTCGTGGACCTCGGTGTGGGGCGGGTCGTCGCTGGAGGTCTGGGCGTCGTCGGCGCCCGAACCCCCACCACGACGACGACGACGACGACGCCTCCTCGAGCCCGACGGGGCACCCGAGGAGTCGTCGGACTCGTCCGCGTCGTCGTCTCCGGAATCGTCCTGCCCGTCGGCGTCGTCGGCCGTCCGGTCCGCGGCGTCGTCGGAGCGGTCGCGGCCGGGCCCGCGGGCGGCCGTCGCGGCGTCGTCGGACGCGTCTGCGCCGTCGGCGTCTCCGGAGGACGCCGTGGCGGCGGCGGTGCGGTCGTCGGCATCGTTGTCGTCGTCACCGGTCGCGTCGTCGGATCCGGCGGCACCCGCGTCCGGACCGGAGGTGGTGTCCTGGCCGTTCTGCTCGTCGCCGCCCTCACCACGCCCGCGGCCGCGGCCCCGACGGCCACGGCGACGACGACGGGTTCCGCCGTCACCGGAGTCGGACTGTTCGGTGGAATCGGGCTGGGCAGCGGGGTCGGACCGCGTGGTCGAGTCGGACGGCGCCGTGGCGTCCGACTGCGCTGCCGAGTCGGACCTCCCGGTGGACGCGGCGGTGTCCTCGGGGGAGAGGAACAGGGGGGAGAACGAGGGGGTCGCGGTGGAGCGACGGCGACGGTTCCCGGGCTCGGCGGCGCCGACCTCGCCGGTGACGATCGCGATCTCCGGCAGCGGCGGCCGGTTCCTCGCGTCGGTCTTCCCACCCCCGGTGCGGGCGGCTTCCGAGCGGGTGTCCTCGGCCGGGACGGTCTCGTCGGCGGTCCTCGCGGCGCTCTTCTCCGCCGCGGTGGCCTTCTCGGCGGTCTTCTCGGCGGTGGTCTTGCGCGCCGGGCTCTTCCGGGCGGGCGCCTTCCGGGCGGATCGGGTATCGGCCGTCTCGCCCTCGGCGGGGGCCACGTCCACTCCCGTCGCCTCGGCGGCGTCCTCGCGCGCTGGGGCTTTCTTCGCCGCGGCCTTCTTCGCGGCGGTCTTGCGGGCCGGGGCCTTCTTCGCGGCTGGAGCCTCCGCCGCGTCGGAACGGCTGTTGAACCAGGTCAGCAGCATGTCGCGGGTCACGCCGGACTGGGCGCTCTTGATCTCCACCCCGATCCCGGCCATGGCGGCCAGGAACTCCTTGCTGGTCATGCCCACGGCCTTGGCCGCGGCGTGCGCGCGCATCCTCTCGGGCAGCGCGGCGAGGTCGTCGATGGTCAGGTTCGGATCCGACACGTGTCTCCTCCGGCCGGACTCCGGGCGCGATCACGTCACCGGGAAACCGGTGACCCACGCCGCCGCACGGGGTCGGGCGTCTTCTGGTCTCGGCCCCGCCGTGGCGGGGCAACGTCTTGTGGTCCGCGGTACCCGGACGAATCGGGCCGCGGGTGGCGGGCGCCCGTTCCGGGGCGGACTGGTGGTCCACTCGCCAGGATGGGCTCCGATCATTCTCCCACACCGGGCGCCGGAACGTCGCCGTCCGGGCACCACGAAATGGCGACGCGCCCGTCGGGACGGGGGCCGACGGGCGCGTGGGCAGCGTCGTCGCTGCAGGAGGTGGCGGGAGCTACAGACCGGGGAACCAGAGCGCGATCTCGCGCGCCGCCGACTCCTCGGAGTCCGAACCGTGGACGAGGTTCAGCTGGGTCTCGAGGCCGAAGTCGCCGCGGATGGAGCCCGGGGCGGCCTTCTCGACGGGATCGGTGCCACCCGCGAGCTGCCGCCACGCGGCGATCGCGCGGGGCCCCTCGAGGACGCCAGCGACCACGGGACCGGAGGTGATGAACTCGAGCAGGTCGCCGTAGAACGGACGCTCGGCGTGCTCCGCGTAGTGCTCGGCCGCGGTCTCCTGCGGCACCCGCCGCATGTCCATGGCGACGATCCTGAGCCCCTTGGCCTCGATACGGGACAGGATGGTGCCGGTCAGGCCGCGCTCGACTCCGTCGGGCTTGATGAGGAAGAAGGTTCTCTCGGTCACGGCGGCAATGCTACAAGCACATACGCGGGCGGGGTCGCCCGGCGGGGCCGCTCAGTCGTGCTGACTGGGCAGGTATCCCCCGGCCATCCGTCCCGCGAGGTCGCGGCGCAGGAACAGGATGTACGCCCACACGGTCGCGAACAACAGGCCGGAGACGCCCATCGACCAGTGCACGGCCCATCCCGCCACGGCCAGGGCCGCGAGGGTCAGATTCATCGGGATCGCCCAGGGTTTGCGCTGGAGTCCGCTGGCCACGAGCATCGCGATCGCCAGCAGACTGACGAACCACACCTTCCACGGTTGGAAGTGCGCGCCGTCGTCGAGCCGTGCGATCACCGTGAGCACCAGGCCGATGACGATCGCCTCGAGCACCAGGGTCCCCGCCATGATGCCCCGCAGGCCCTTCCACGGGTCCACCGACGGCTCGTGTGCGGTGCCCCGGGGTCCGGGGGTCGGGTCGGTCACTGTGCGTCCTTTCCGAACAGACTGCGGGCGGCACCGGCGGTCACCACGGAGCCGGTGACGAGGACGCCGACTCCGGAGACGTCGTCGTCCGCGGTGGGGTCCGGGACGCCCACGAGATCCAGGGCGGCGCTGACCGCGTCGGGCAGGGTGTCCACCACGTGGACGCGCTGCGCGGTGAACCGCTCCTCCGCGATCCGGGCCAACTCGTCGAGTTCCATCGCGCGCGGTGACGCCGAGCGGGTGACGACGACCTCCTCGACCACGGGCTCCAGCGCCGCGAGGAAGGCGTCGGCGTCCTTGCCGTCGAGCATGGCGACCACGGCGACCAGCCGCTTGAAGTCGAACTCCGAGGTGACGGCCTCGGCGAGCGCGCGACCCCCGTGGCCGTTGTGGGCCGCGTCCACCAGGACGGTGGGGCTGGAGCTGAGCCGTTCGAGACGGCCCGGGTTGTCGACCGCGGCGAAGCCGGCGCGGACGAGTTCCGGATCTAGCGCCCTGTCGGGCCCGGCTCCGAAGAACGCCTCGACCGCGGCCAGGGCGGTCGCCGCGTTCTCGGCCTGGTGCTCGCCGAACAGGGGCAGGAACACCTCGGGGTACTCGCCGCCGAGCCCGCGCAGGGTTAGCTGCTGTCCGCCCACGGCGAGACGCCGCTCCACGACATCGAACTCGGAACCGAGGCGCGCGACGACCGCGCCGACCTCGACCGCGCGGCGGATCAGCACCTCCATGGCCTCGGGCTCCTGGCGGCCGATCACGGCGACCGGGTCCCGCGGCAGCAGGTCGTCGGAGGGTCCCGGCTGGATGATCCCGGCCTTCTCCCCCGCGATCGTCGCGAGGTCCTCGCCGAGGTACTCGGTGTGGTCCAGGCCGACGGGGGTGATGACGGAGACGGCCGGCCGCACGACGTTGGTGGCGTCCCAGGTCCCGCCCATCCCCGTCTCGATCACCGCGACGTCGACGGGAGCGTCGGCGAACGCGGCGAACGCCATCGCTGTGAGCACCTCGAAGTAGCTCATCCGCGGGCCGCCCGCCTCCTCGGACCGCTGGTCGACCAGGTCGAAGTAGGGCTGCAGCTCACGGTAGGTGTCGACGAAGGTCCGCGCCGTGATCGGCTCGCCGTCCATCGCGATGCGCTCGGTGACGCTCTGCAGGTGCGGGCTGGAGTTGCGCCCGGTGCGCTGGTGGAGCGCCCGGAGCAGCGCGTCGATCATCCGGGTGACCGACGTCTTGCCGTTCGTCCCGGCGACGTGCACCACGGGGTAGGCGTGCTGTGGGTCGCCGAGGATCGAGGTCAGCTCGGCGATCCGGTCCAGGCTCGGCTCGAGGCGGGACTCGGGCCAGCGGGTGGCCAGGTTCTCCTCGACCGCCGCGAGCTCGGCCGTGTCGGCCTGCCACTCGGGGCTGCCCACCTCGGGGATCGGGCGCGGCGGCAGGTGGTCGTCACCGTCGCTCTCCTCGTCCCCCGGGATGGGCCCGCCCAGTGGTACGCCCGACACGAGCCCGTCCTCGCCGAGCATCTCGGCGACGTCCTCCTCGGTCGGGGTGTCCCATCCCTCCTCCGGATCGTGGGGCGGGAGCCACTTGCGGTCACTCACGCGGAGCCACTCCCCGCCGGCATCGTCTCGAGCCGGGCGGTGATCCGGGCGACCTCGGCCTCCGCCAGGTCACGCCTGGCACGGATCTTGTCGACGACGTGGTCAGGCGCCTTGCCCAGGAACGCCTCGTTGCCGAGCTTGGCGCCCGTGGTCTTGAGTTCCTTGTGGGCCGCCGCGAGATCCTTCTCCAGGCGACGCCGCTCGGCGGCGAGGTCGATCGTCCCCGACGTGTCGATCTCGACGTCCACCGTCGACAGGCCGAGCCGGACCTCGAGCGACGCCGTGGCGGTGAAGTCGTCCGCGGCCGGCGTGAGGCGGGCGAGCGAGGCCACCTGGTCGAGCAGGTCGGCCGGCAGGTCCGCGCCGTCGACGCCACCGATACGCGCCGGCACGCGCTGACCGGGCTTGAGGCCCTGATCCGAGCGGAACCGGCGGATCTCCGTGACCAGCGTCTGGGCGTCGCCCACCCGCCGCACCGCGTCCGAGGCGTCGTCGGCCGGGACCACGTCGGTCGGCCACGGCGCGATCACGAGCGATTCACCGCCGGTGAGGGCGGTCCAGAGGGTCTCGGTGACGAACGGGATCACCGGGTGCAGCATCCGCAGCAGCACGTCCAGGACGTGGCCCAGTACGAGCCTCGTCCGCTCGGCCCGCTCGGAGGCGCGGGACTCGTCGTCGTTCCCGAACTGGACCTTCGCGAGCTCGAGATACCAGTCGCAGACCTCGTCCCACGCGAAGTGGTAGAGGGCCTCGCACGCCTTGGAGAACTCGTAGCGCTCCAACGCCTCGTCGACGGTCTCCCGCACCTGCCCCAGACGGTGCAGGATCCACCGGTCGGCGTCGGTGAGATCCGCGGCGTCGGGCACCGGACCGACCTTCGCGCCGTTCATGAGCGCGAAGCGGGTGGCGTTGAAGAGTTTGGTGGCGAAGTTGCGCGAGGCCTGCGCGGAGTCGTCGCCGACGGACAGGTCGCCGCCGGGGTGCGCGCCTCGCGCCAGCGTGAACCGCAGTGCGTCCGCGCCGAAACGGTCGACCCAGTCCAACGGGTCGATACCGTTGCCCTTGGACTTGGACATCTTCTGACCGTGCTCGTCACGGACCAGCCCGTGGAGGAACACGTCGGTGAACGGGACCGTGCCGGGCGCGGCCTTGTCGCCGCCGAGCCGGCGGCCCACGAACGTGCCGAACATCATCATCCGCGCCACCCAGAAGAACAGGATGTCGTAGCCGGTGACCAGCACCGACGTCGGGTAGAAGCGTTCGAGGTCGGCGGTGCGCTCGGGCCAGCCCATCGTGGAGAACGGCCACAGCGCGGAGGAGAACCACGTGTCGAGGACGTCGGCCTCCTGCGTGTACCCGGCGGGCGGCTCCTCGTCGGGACCCACGCACACCACCTCGCCGTCGGGCCCGTACCAGATCGGGATCCGGTGGCCCCACCACAGCTGGCGTGAGATGCACCAGTCGTGCATGTCGTCGACCCAGTCGAACCACCGCGGTTCCTGGCTCGTCGGGTGGATCACCGTGTCGCCGTCGCGGACCGCGTCGCCGGCCATCTTCGCCAGTTCCTCGACGCGGACCCACCACTGCAGCGACAGGCGCGGCTCGATCGGCTCCCCGGACCGCTCCGAGTGACCGACCGAGTGCAGGTAGGGCCGGACCTCCTTGACGATCCGCCCCTGCGCCGCCAGGTCCTCGCGGACCGCCGCACGTGCCTCGAAACGGTCCATGCCGTCGTAGCGGGTGCCGGTGCCCGTGATGTGGCCGGTGGCGTCCATGATCGTGGGCATCTCGAGCCCGTGACGCTGGCCGATGGCGAAGTCGTTGGGGTCGTGTGCCGGCGTGACCTTGACGGCGCCCGTCCCGAACTCGGGGTCCACGTAGTCGTCGGCGACCACACGCATGGTCCAGCCGTCGCGGAACGGATGCGGGATCTCGGTGCCCACCAGATGCGCATAGCGCTCGTCGTCCGGGTGGACGGCGATCGCGGTGTCGCCGAGCATGGTCTCGAGACGGGTCGTGGCCACGACCAGGTGCGGCTCGGAGTCGTCCATCGAGCCGTAGCGGAAGCTGACCAGCTCGCCCTCGACGTCGGAGTACTTGACCTCGATGTCGGAGATCGCGGTCTGCAGCGTGGGCGACCAGTTGACCAGTCGCTCCGCGCGGTAGATCAGCCCCTGGTCGTAGAGTTCCTTGAAGATCGTCTGGACGGCGCGGGACAGGCCGTCGTCGAGGGTGAACCGCTCGCGCGACCAGTCCACGCCGTCGCCGAGGCGACGCATCTGCTCGCCGATCGTGCCGCCGGACTCACGCTTCCACTCCCAGACCTTCTCGATGAAGGCCTCACGACCGATCTCGTGACGGTCGATCCCCTCGTCGCGGAGCTTGCGGTCCACCAGGGTCTGCGTCGCGATGCCGGCGTGATCCATCCCGGGCAGCCACAGCACCTCGTACCCCTGCATGCGCCTGCGCCGCGTGAGCACATCCATGAGGGTGTGGTCGAGCGCGTGTCCCATGTGCAGACTGCCGGTGACGTTGGGCGGGGGCAGGACCACCGAATACGCGGGCTTACCGCTGGACGCGTCCGCCTCGAAGTAGCCGGCGTCCACCCATCGCTGATACAGCTCGGCCTCCACCTCACCTGGGTTCCAGGAGGCGGGCAGGGCGTCCGCGCGGTCGGCGTTCGGAGGGGAAGCGGCTGGAGTGGTCACCCGGCCATCTTAGGCCGTCGGCGGAACTCGCCCGAAACACGGTGAAACCGGTTCGACAAACAGGACACGTAGCTTTCTGCCGGTCGCCGTCGGAGAACATCATCTGCAGAAGGAGCCCACCATGGAGCACACCGGACATCGCGCCGCGGAGACGCTCGAACGCGGACTGGGGAGGCGCGGGTTCCTGCGGGTGGCCTTCGCCGTGAGCGCCGCCGCCGGGGCCGCCGGCACGGCCGGGTGCTCACACGCGCCGACCGTGGGCGCGCAGGCCGCGGCGGACCCCTCGGGGCCCCTCGCCACTCGGGCGTCACACGTACGCCCACCTGTCCGCGGCGTCGGACTTCACGGTGTCGAGGGTCGGTGGAGGATCGCGGGGTCAGTCCGCCAGGCCGAGCGCGCGCACGGCGTCCCGCTCGGAGACGAGTTCCGCGACCGAGGCGTCGATGCGGGCCCGCTGGAAATCGCTGATCTCCAGGCCCTCGACGACCTCCCACTCGCCGCCCCGGCTGCGGCACGGCAACCCCGTCACCACGCCGGGGACCGTGCCGTACTCACCGCCCGACGGCAGCGCGACGGTGGTCCAGCTCTCGCCGGACGTGCCACGCACCCAGTCCCGCATCTGGTCGACCGCCGCACCGGCCGCGGAGGCGGCCGACGACGATCCCCGGACTGCGATGATCTCGGCGCCGCGGCCCGCGACGCGCGGGATGAAGGTGTCGGCCAGCCACTCGGGGTCGAGCCCGGCGGTGACTGGTTCGCCCCCGCGCGTCAGATAGGTGACGTCGGGGAACTGGGTCGCGGAGTGGTTGCCCCAGACCACCACCCCGTCGAGCTCGGACACCCGGGCCCCCAGCCGCGTTGCCAGCTGGCTCAGCGCGCGGTTGTGGTCGAGACGCATGAGCGCGGTGAAGCGTCCGGCCGGGACGTCGGGCGCGTGACGGTGGGCGATGTACGCGTTCGTGTTGGCGGGATTACCCACGACGACCACGCGGATGTCGTCGGCGGCGTGGTCGTTGATCGCCCGCCCCTGTTCGCGGAAGATCGCCCCGTTCGCGGTGAGGAGATCGGCCCGCTCCATGCCCTTCCCGCGCGGTCGGGCACCCACGAGGAACGCCGCGTTCGCGCCGTCGAACGCCTCTGTCACGTCGTCGGTGATCTCGATCGAGTCGACCAACGGCAACGCGCAGTCCTCGATCTCCATCGCCACTCCCTCGGCGGCGACCACGGCCGACGGGATGTCGAGGAGCCGTAGGCGGACCGGGGTGCCCGGCCCGAAGACCAGGCCGGACGCGAGCCAGAACAGCAGCGAATAGGCGATCTTGCCGGCCGCACCGGTGACGGTGACGGTGACCGGTGTGTTGGTGCTCATATCCGAGGGCCTCCCGGGAACGACGACGGGGTCGGTCCCCACAGTAGTGCGAATCCGACCCCGTACCGCGTGCCCGCTCGTCAGCCGTGTGCGCGCTGCACTGCGGGCTGCAAGCCCCGCGGGCTGCGATGCCCGGCGGGCGGCGCTGATCAGGCGTGGACCGGCGCAGCCGTCTTCTGACGGACCTCGTCGATCGTGACGTCGGGCGCCAGCTCCACCAGGCGGAAGCCCTCCTCGGTGATGTCGAGGACGCACAGATCGGTCACGACCCGCTGGACGCAGGCCTTTCCGGTGTACGGGAGGGTGTTCTCCTCCATGAGCTTGAGATCGCCCTTACGGGTGACGTGGTCCATCATCACGATCACACGGCCGGCACCGTGGACGAGGTCCATGGCACCGCCCATCCCCTTGACCATCGCGCCCGGGATCATCCAGTTGCTCAGGTCGCCGTGCTGCGAGACCTGCATCGCACCCAGCACCGCCACGTCGACGTGACCGCCCCGGATCATGGCGAACGAGTCCGAGGAGCCGAAGAACGCCGCGCCGGGTGCGGCGGTGATCGTCTCCTTGCCGGCGTTGATCATCTCGGGGTCCAGCTGTTCGCGGGTCGGGTAGGGGCCGACGCCCAGGATCCCGTTCTCCGAGTGGAGGGTGACGCGCACGCCCTCGGGGAGGTAGTCGGGGATCAGCGTCGGCATCCCGATACCGAGGTTGACGTACTGGCCGTCGGTGAAGTCCGCGGCGATCCGGGCGGCCATCTGCTCATGGGTCCAGCTCATGACTGATCCTCCCCCTTGCTGCTGAGCTTCTCGATCTCCACGCCGGTCTCCTGGCGTCCGACCTCGACGATGCGCTGGACGAAGATGCCGGGCAGGTGGACGTCGGCGGGGTCGATCTCGCCCTCGCGGACGACCTCCTCGGCCTGGACGATCGTGACCCGGCCGGCCATGGCCGCATCCGGGTTGAAGTTGCGGGCGGTCCCCCGGAACTGCAGGTTGCCGGCAGTGTCCGCCCGGTGCGCGTGCACCAGGGCGAAGTCGGTGACGATGGCCCGCTCGAGGACGTACTGCTCGCCGTCGAAGACCCGCACCTCCTTCGGCTCGGAGGCCACGGCCACTCCACCGTCACCGTCGTAGCGCAGCGGCAGGCCGCCCTCGGCGACCATCGTGCCGACGCCCGCCGGGGTGTAGAAGGCGGGGATGCCCGCGCCGCCGGCGCGCATGCGCTCGGCGAGTGTGCCCTGAGGGGTGAGCTCCACTTCGAGTTCGCCCGACAGGTACTGCCGGGCGAACTCCTTGTTGGCGCCCACGTACGAGGCGGTGGTCCGGGTGATACGACGCGCCTCCAACAGTTTGCCGAGGCCGAAGCCGTCGGTACCGCAGTTGTTGCTCACCGTCTTCAGATCGCCCGCGCCCTGGTCGAGGAGCGCATCGATGAGGACGGCGGGGATGCCGACCAGACCGAAACCTCCCACGGCGAGGGACGCGCCGTCCGGGATGTCCGCGACCGCCTCGGCGGCCGAGGAATAGATCTTGTTGGTCATGTCACACACGATAGCGCGTGTTCGCATCTTGTACAAACGTTCGCCCTTCGCACCACTTCGGCGTATCGTGGAACGCATGAGGGCGCGGATCGAGCCCGCCCGGGGTCCCGGGCGCGGCTTCGAACAGCCCACGAACGCTGATCGAGGAAAGGACGAGTCCATGCCCGCCACCCTGTCCCACGAGGTCAGCGGACCCCGCTCCGCGGACACCCCCGTCGTCGCCCTGCTCGGATCGCTCGGTTCCGATCGCTCCATGTGGGACGCACAGGTCAGCGACCTCGCACGTGACCACACCGTGGTGGCGATCGACCACCGCGGCCACGGTGGGTCGGAGGTCGTGCCCGGACCGTGCACCATCGCCGATCTCGCCGGCGACGTCACCGCCCTCCTCGACTCGCTCTCGATCGACCGGTTCCACGTCGTCGGCCTCTCCCTGGGCGGCGCGGTGGCACAGTGGCTCGCCGTCCACGAGGCCCCGCGGGTGCGGTCGGCGGCCCTGCTGTGCACGGCGGCCAGGTTCGGCGAGCCGGCCGGGTGGGTCGAGCGGGCCACCGCCGTTCGCGAGGGCGGGACCGCCGCTGTCGCCGACGCCGTCGTCGCCCGGTGGATCACCTCCGCGCGCGCGGAGGCCGACCCCGAGCTGGTGACCCGGCTCCGCGAGATGGTCCTCGCCACCCCGGCCGAGGGGTACGCGGCGGCCTGCGACGCCCTGTCCGGTTGGGACAACCGCGCCGATCTCGGCCGCATCACCTGCCCCACCCTCGTGCTCGCCGGTGACGAGGACCCCTCGACCCCGCCCGAGGTGCTCGAGGAGATCGCCGACGGGGTGCCGGGCTCGGAGTTCGTCACCCTCTCCCCCGCCGCGCACGTCCCCACCGTCGAGATCCCCGAGCGCGTCACCGAGCAGCTGCGGGCCCATCTGACCGCCGCCGGGCAGAAGGAGTCGGAGTGACACGCGGCGATGTCGTGGGCACCTCCGCGGGTTCCACGGTCGAGTCCGACCGCTCGGCGTCCCCCGACTTCGTCCAATCCCTCGCCCGCGGACTGTCGGTGATCCGCGCGTTCGACGCCCGCCGGCCCCGACAGAGCCTCAGTGACGTCGCGCGCAACACCGGTCTGACCCGTGCGACCGCCCGCCGTTTCCTGCACACGCTCGTCGAGCTCGGTTACGTCGACACCGCCGATTCCGTCTTCTGGTTGACCCCCCGGGTTCTCGACCTCGGCTACAGCTACCTGTCCGCTCTCCCCCTGACCGACCTCGCGCAGCCGCACCTGGAGAAGCTCAGCTCCCGACTGGGCGAGTCGTCGTCGGTCGCGGTGCTCGACGGCGCCGACATCGTCTACGTCGGCCGCGTCCAGGTCCGCCGGATCATGACCATCGGCATCACCATCGGGACCCGGTTCCCCGCGTACGCGACCTCGATGGGGCGGGTCCTGCTCGCGGCCCTTCCCGCCGAGGATCTCGACGCCTACCTCGACGCGACGGATCTGCGGGCGCTGACCCCTCACGGGCTCGCCGAGGAGGGTGCACTGCGCGCCGAACTGTCGCGGGTGGCCGAACAGGGCTGGTGCGTGGTCGACCAGGAGCTCGAACCCGGCCTCCGCTCGGTCGCGGCTCCGGTCCACGACCGCAACGGCGCGGTCCGGGCCGCGCTCAACGTCTCCACCCATGCCGCCAGATACTCCCCCGAGCAACTCCACGACGAGCTCATCCCCGAACTGCTGGCCACGGCGCGCGCGCTGTCGGCCGATCTCGCCATCGTCAACCGCTGACCCCGACCCGAGGAGCACCCATGCGTGATGTCGTCATCTGCCAACCCCTACGCACCCCCGTCGGACGCTTCGGAGGGGTGTTCCGCGACCTCGACGCGAACACCCTCGCGACCGGCCTGCTCACCGCTCTGGTCGAGCGCACCGGTCTGACCGGCGCCGACGTCGACGACGTCATTCTGGGCCAGGGCTCACCGAGCGGCGAAGGACCGGCGATCGGACGCATCGCCGCGCTCGACTCCCCGCTCGGGATCGACGTGCCGGGCATGCAGCTCGACCGTCGCTGCGGTTCCGGCCTCCAGGCGATCATCACGGGCGCGCTCCAGGTGGCCTCAGGCGGCGTGGATCTCCTGGTGGCCGGTGGCGTGGAGTCCATGAGCCAGGTGGAGTTCTATGCCAGCCCGTCCCCCAGGTGGGGGATCAAGGGCGACGGGATCTCTCTGGTCGATCGCCTGGGCCGGGCCCGCACGACCGTCGGCGGGCTGTCCCACGTCATCGACGGCGGGATGATCGAGACCGCCGAGAACCTCCGACGCGAGTACGGGATCGGCCGCGAGGAACAGGATCGCCTGGCCGTCCAGTCACACCAGCGGGCGGTCGCCGCACAGCAGTCCGGCGTGTTCGGCGAGGAGATCGTCCCGGTCACCGTCCCGCAGCGGAAGGGCGACAACCTGGTCGTGGACACCGACGAGCACCCGCGTGCGGATTCCAGCGTGGAGGCCCTCGCTAAGCTGCGCCCGATCATGGGTCGTTCGGACTCCGAGGCCACCGTCACCGCCGGCAACGCCTCCGGTCAGAACGACGGCGCCGCGATGTGCGTGGTGACCACCGCCGACAGGGCGGCCGCTCTCGGCCTGACCCCGATCGTGCGTCTGGCCTCCTGGGCCGTCGCGGGCGTCGCCCCGGAGACCATGGGCATCGGCCCGGTCCCCGCGACCGCCAAGGCGCTCGACCGGTTGGGCCTCACGCTGGCCGACATGGACGTCATCGAACTCAACGAGGCGTTCGCCGCCCAGGCTCTGGCCGTCATGCGTGAGTGGGACATCGACCCCGCCTCCGAGCACCTCAACCCGCACGGTTCCGGCATCTCTCTCGGCCATCCCGTCGGCGCGACCGGCGCCCGGATGCTCGCCACCCTCTCGCGCGAGATGGTCCGCCGCGACGCGCAGTGGGGCCTGGAGACCATGTGCATCGGCGGCGGCCAGGGCCTCGCCGCCGTGTTCGAGCGGGTCTGACGCCGGCGCCGCGACCGCGGCCGACCATCCGGGAGCGCCGGGCCCCCGGAGTGCCGGACCCCGGTGTGCCGGACCCCGGTGCGCCGGGCCCTACGAGCGCCCCGGGAAGGCCGCGCCCGGGCATTCCGCCAGCGCGGGTGCGGCCGGTTGTGCTGCGCCCTCGACCCGCGCTGGCGGAAAGGTCCGTTCCCGCAGCGCACCCCCGGGATTTCCGTACAGAGGGGCAGCGTGAGCCGTGGAGCCAGCGCACTTCGCGGGGGTCGCGCTGCGCCTCTGCCCGCTGCAGTCGCGGAGAGGGAGGCACCCCGACCAGCTCGTCGGGCACCCGGCGCCTAGCGTCCGGCGCCCGGCGCCCGATGCCAGGAACAGCGCGGCCGGTGCCAGGAACAGCGCGCCCGGCGCCGGGCCCGCCTGAGAGACGACGACGCCCCCGGGGGGGGTGGACCGCGTGTTCCGCGCTCCGCCCCGGGGGCGTCCGTCATGTCGCCGTCAGCCGTCGATCCGCGACGGGTGCCGGGTCAGGGCCATGACCTCCATGTCCATGTACGGGAATAGCGGGAGTCCCTGGAGCAGCTCGTGGAGCTCATCGGCCGACTCGACGTCGAAGATGCTGATGTTCGAGTACTGGCCGACGATGCGCCAGAGCTCCTTCCACTTTCCCGAACGCTGCAGCTCCTGGCTGTACGCCTTCTCGCGCGCCACCGTCTCGGCGCGCACCTCCGGGTCCAGGTCGTGCGGTATCTTGACGTCCATCCGGACGTGGAACAGTGCCATTGTCGGCCTCTCCTTCTTGTCTGTGGTGTGGGTCGCGCGAGTGTCTGTGGTGCGGGTCGCGCGGTGATCAGCGGCGGGTGAACCGCTCGACCGCGTCGTGGTCGAGCTCTACGCCGAGTCCCGGCCCCTCCGGGAGGTGCACGCGGCCCTCCTCGTAGCGGATCGGCGTGGTGACGTATGTCTCGGCCAGCAGCAGCGGGCCGAAGAGCTCCGAGCCGTAGTTGAAGCCGGGCTCGGCGCAGGCCAGGTGAAGTGAGGCGACCGTGCCGATCGGCCCCTCCAGGGAGGTGGCGGCGTGGCAGGCGATCCCGGCCGCGCGGGCGATGGCGACCGTCTCCTTGCCCCGGGTCAGACCGCCGAGCTTCGTGGTCTTGACCGCGATGACCCCGGCGGCGTCCCGGCGGGCCACCTCGAGCGCGTCATGCGGCGACTGGACCGACTCGTCGGCCATGAACTGCACCGGCAGGGACCGGTTGAGCTCGGCGAGCACCTCGACCTGCTCGGTGGGGGTCGGCTGCTCGATGAGCTCGATCCCGGCCTCCACCAGCGCGGGCAGGTGGACGTTGGCGGTGAAGCGGTCCCAGCGGGCGTTGATGTCGACCCGCAGGCCGGCGCGACCGTTCAGCCGCTCCGCGAGCGCCGCGATCCGGGCCACGTCCTCCGCCGGCTCCAGCGCACCCATCTTCAGCTTGAAGGTGCGGTGCCGGTCCGCCGCCATGAGCTCGTCGATCTCCTCGACCATCTCCTCGAGCGGCATGGCACCGAGCGCCCAGGTGCACTCGATCGAGTCACGCACCGCGCCGCCGAGGAGCGAGCGCACCGGCACGTCGAGCGAGCGCGCCCACGCGTCGAACATGGCGATCTCGAGGGCGGCCTTGGCGAAGCGTCCCCGCGCGACGACGCCCTCCATCGCCTCGAGCACGGCGGGGACCTCGTCCACCCGCCGGCCCACGGCGACCGGGGCGAGGTACTTCTCGACCAGCACCTGCATGGTCTCGGCCGACTCGCCGCCCCACCAGGGTCCGCCCGGCGTCACGCCCTCGCCGTACCCCACGACACCGGCCTCCGTGGTCACGGAGACGAGCAGGATCGACTGGGCGGTGGCGGTGGTCGTCGCGAACTTGTGTGGCCGGATGAGCGGCACGTCGAGGATCCGCGTCTCCACGGAACGGATGGTCAGGTCAGACATGGGGGTCCTTTGCTGGGTCGGCCGGTGAACCGCCGAGGCCCCGGTCGCTCGTGGCGACCGGGGCTGACGGAGTGATACTGCGCGTGTCGGGGCCGGTCAGGCCACGTAGCGCTTCTCGGAGACGGGATCCAGCACGAAGTCGTACTCGACCTCGTCGATGCCGTCGGCATTGGGCTTCGGGTGCAGGATGAGCTCGGGCTTGACGGCGCCGGCGACGTCGTCGTCGACCCACTGGCCGCCCTCGAAGTACAGCTGGGTGGTAATGAGGCGCTTGCCCGGGGCCGTCACCTTGAGGTGAAGGTGCGCGGGACGCCACGGGTGCCCGCCGTAGCTGGCGATGAACTCCCCGGTCGGGCCGTCGTGCGGGATCTGGTACGGCGCCGGCTGGACCGTGGTGATGTGGAAGTGACCCTCGGCGTCGGTGGAGAAGGTGGCGCGCAGGTTCCACTCCGGGATCCCCAGGCCGTCGTCGAACTGCGAGTAGTAGCCGTCGGAATCGGCGTGCCACAGCTCGACCGTGGCGCCCTCGATGCCCTTGCCGTCCAGGTCGCGGACCTGGCCGCGGAAGATGAACTTGGTCCCCTTCTCGTCCTCACGCATCGGCATGACGCCCTTCGAGCCCAGGTTCGGGGCGTCCGGCACGTAGTACGGGCCCTCGATGGACCCCTTGGTGCCACTGAAGATCCGGCTGTTGGAGTCCTCGATGAAGTGCTCGAGGAAGACGTCCAGCCACAGCGGCCACTCGCCGCCTTCGCCGACCTCGATGAGCCACTGCTTGAGGACGCGGTACTCGTCGTAGGTGACCTCGTGCTCGTAGATGACCTCGGACAGCTTGGTCAGCACGTCCTTGTAGATGGCGGCCGCACGCTCCTTGGAGGTGTCGGAGGTGAAACGGTTGCCCTTGAACTTGTCCGTCGCGGCGTTTCCGGAGCCGGCGGCGCTCGGGACTGCGGTGCTGGTCATGACGCTCCTCGAGTGGTGTCGGATGAGGTGTGGATCGGACCGGCTGGCCCGGTCGATGTCCCTACTGTGCGCTGTATCTGATGTGTCGTCAATCACGAGCCTCAACACCTATAGAGTACGAATCGTGCGCTTCGCGAACAGCGGGGCGATGAAGTCGCAGGTCGCCGCAGTGGACCGTGGTCCGCGTTCGGCATACGAACACTGAGCACCTAGGTATGACTAGGAGGTCCCCTAGTGTGATCGACCGCACATGCTGGCACGGTGGGGTGACAACGGCAGGAGGCCGCACAGCGGCCGGAACCGATCACGCTAGGAGCCCTCGATGTCAGATCGACTCGACCACGTCCAGGCCACCCTCGAGACCGCCCTCGAGGACCGGCCCGAAGACGGCATCATCCGCGCCAACCGCCGCATCTTCACCGATGAGGAGATCTTCGAACTCGAGATGAAGCACATCTTCGAGGGCAACTGGGTCTACCTCGCCCACGAGAGCCAGATCCCCGAGGTGGGCGACTACTTCACTACCGACATCGGCCGCCAGCCGGTCGTGATCACGCGCGGCAAGGACGGACAACTCAACTGCCTCATCAACGCCTGCTCCCACCGCGGCGCGATGCTGTGCCGCCGGAAGACGGACAACCGCACGACCCTCACCTGCCCGTTCCACGGCTGGACGTTCTCCAACTCCGGTGAGCTCCTCAAGGTCAAGGATCCCCGCGACGCCGGCTACCCCGAGCAGTTCAACAAGGACGGCTCGCACGACCTGCGTCGCGTGGCCCGCTTCGAGAGCTACCGCGGCTTCCTGTTCGGCAGCCTCAACCCGGACGTGCTGCCGCTCGAGGAGCACCTCGGGGACAGCACGGTCATCATCGACATGCTGGTCGACCAGTCCCCCGAGGGGCTGGAGGTGCTGCGCGGGTCGTCGACCTACACCTACGACGGCAACTGGAAGCTGCAGGCCGAGAACGGTGCCGACGGTTACCACGTCTCGGCCACCCACTGGAACTACGCGGCGACCACCGCCCGTCGTGGTTCGGGTGAGTCCAAGAACGAGACCAAGGCCATGGACGCCGGCACCTGGGGCAAGCAGGGCGGCGGCTACTGGTCGTTCGAGCACGGCCACCTCCTGCTGTGGATGTGGTGGGGCAACCCCGAGGACCGTCCGCTGTGGGACCGCCGGCAGGAGCTCGCCGACCAGATCGGCGAGAAGAAGGCCGAGTTCATGGTGGGCGCCTCCCGCAACCTGTGCCTGTACCCGAACGTCTACCTGATGGATCAGTTCTCCAGCCAGATCCGGCACTTCAAGCCGATCTCGGTCGACAAGACCGAGGTGACGATCTACTGCATCGCGCCCAAGGGCGAGAGCGCCGAGGCCCGGGCCGCCCGCATCCGGCAGTACGAGGACTTCTTCAACGCCACCGGCATGGCCACCCCGGACGATCTGGAGGAGTTCCGCTCCTGCCAGAAGACCTACCTGGCCGACGCCGCGCCGTGGAACGACATGACCCGCGGCAGCACCCACCAGATCACCGGCCCGGACGAGACCGCCCGCGGCCTGGGTATGGAGAACGTGCTGTCCTCCGGTGCCAAGACCGAGGACGAGGGCCTGTACCCGATCCAGCACGCCTACTGGGTCGAGACGATGCAGCGGGCACTCGAGGCCGAGAAGGCCGCGCGCGAGGCCGACGAGCAGGGGGCGGGCGCTCCCGGTCGTGCGCCGCAGCACGCGACGGTCTCCGCCGACGCCTGAGCCGACCGCACCCACGCCCCACCGACTCCTACGCCCCAAGAAAGGCATGATCATGTCCGCACCCGCCGTGGCGTCGATCTCCATCGATGAGATCTCCGCCTTCCTGTTCCGCGAGGCACGCCTGCTCGACGACCGCCAGTTCGAGCAGTGGATCGAGTGCTACCGCGAGGACGCCATGTACTGGATGCCCGCCTGGGACGACGACGGCGAGCTCACCACCGACCCGTACTCGGAGATCTCGCTGATCTTCTACCCCAACCGGGCCGGGATCGAGGACCGGGTGTTCCGCATCCGGACCGACCGGTCGTCGGCCACCTCCCTGCCCGAGCCGCGCACGAACCACCTCATCAGCAACATCGAGGTGCTCGACCGCCGGCCCGGTGAGGTGGACGTCCGCTTCAACTGGATCTCGTCGTACTTCCGCTACAAGACCACGGACCAGTACTTCGGCACGTCGTTCTACACCCTGGACGTCACCGGTGAGTCCCCGCTGATCACCTACAAGAAGGTCGTCCTGAAGAACGACTACATCCACCACATCGTGGACGTCTACATGGTGTGACACCCACACCCCGCGCCGGCGCCCGCCCCACGGGCGCCGGCACCCACCCGGTCGCCGCGCGCGGCCGACCAGCCAGCGACCAGGAGTAAGACCCATGAGCTACCAGGTAGCCCTGAGCTTCGAGGACGGGGTGACGCGCTTCATCAACTGTGGCCCGTCGGAGACCGTCGCCGACGCCTCGTACAAGGCCCGGATCAACATCCCCCTCGACTGCCGTGACGGCGCGTGCGGGACGTGCAAGTCCCTGTGCGAGTCCGGCGAGTACGACGGCGGCGACTACATCGACGACGCGCTCACCGAGGACGAGGCCGCGGCCGGCTACTGCCTGCCGTGTCAGATGGTGCCGCGCTCGGACCTGGTCGTGCAGATCCCCACCACCTCGGACGTCGCCAAGACCGCCGCCGCCGCGCACCCCGCGACGGTGACGGCGGTCGAGCGGCTCGCCGAGGGCGCGTTCGCGCTCACGGTCGAGCTGGACGATCGGGACGCCCTGGCCTTCCTGCCCGGCCAGTACGTCAACATCGCCGTGCCCGGGACCGATCAGACGCGCTCGTACTCGTTCTCCACCGGCGCCGACTCGACCCACCTGTCGTTCCTCATCAAGTACGCGCCGGGCGGCGCCATGTCGGAATACCTCGCGCAGCGCTGCGCGGTGGGCGACCGGCTGGAGCTCACCGGGCCGATGGGCAGCTTCTTCCTCCGCGAGTCCGATCGCCCGCTGCTGCTGCTGGCCGGCGGGACCGGGCTGGCGCCCGTGCTGTCCATCCTCGAGACTCTCGCCGCGGCCGGCACGACCGACCGCCCGATCCACCTCATCTACGGCACGTCCTTCGACACCGACGTCGTCTACACCGACCTGCTCGACGAGTTCACCACCCGCATCCCCAGGATGACCTGGGACCTGGTCGTCGCCGACCCGGAGACCGTCCACCCCAACAGCGGGTACGTCACGAGCCTGATCCGCCCGGAGCACCTCCACGACGGCACCACCGACATCTACCTGTGCGGCCCGCCGCCGATGGTCGAGGCCGTGCGCGGGTTCCTGGACGACGAGGGTCTGCAGGTCACGCACTTCTACTACGAGAAGTTCACCCCTGCCGCCGCGGCGCCGGCCACACCGGCCCCGGCCGCGACGGGCACCGAACCGGCGGAGCCGGTGGAGGAGGCGGCCCTCGTCGTCGAACCCTCCACCTCCACGCCGGCCACGGGAACGGACACGGACAGCGGCGAGACCGCCGGGTCCGGCACCGACGGCGCCGCCGCCGGTCAGGCCGAGGAGCGCGCGGTCACCCCCGCGGCCCCCACAGCGCCCGCCGCCTCGGCTGCGCCGGCCTCGGCCACGCCCGCACCGGCTGTGCCGCTCGTCGCGCGACGGCCCGGCGAGCCGGTCCCCGCCATCGAGGCCCGGCCCGTGGGCTACGCACCGCCGGCCCCGGGCGGCCACCCGGCCCCCGCGGCCACCTCGGCGGAACGGCCGGCGCCCATCGCCACCCGCCCGGTCGGCTACACCCCGCCCGCGCCCGGACTGTTCCCCGCGCCGGTCGCGGCGTCCGAGCCCGAGGCCCCGATCGCCGCCCGCCCCGTCGGCTACACCCCGCCGCAGGTCACCCTCGCGCCCTCGACCGGGACGACCGCCTCGAACGCGGCCGCCACCATCTCGCTGGCCGGCGGCAACCGCTCCGAGACCATCACCTCGGGACCCGGCGTCGTCAGCGGCGAGATCCACCCCGCGATCCGCCACTCCGACGCCCAGTTCGACGCCCGCATGGCTCTCGAGCTCGGCGTGGTCGAGCTGACGATGGGCCGCCTCGACGCCGCGCGGCTCGCCGAGTTCCGGATGCTCGCCGAGTCGGCCAACCAGTACATCGAGGGCGACCACTTCCTCGACCCCGAGCGGTTCACCGCCGCCAACGCCCAGTTCCACGAGTTCCTCTTCCGCTGCACCGGCAACGACTCGCTGCTGCAGGCCTACCGCATGCTGGAGGTGACCCAGGTGATGAACAGCGTCCTGCCGGACGCCCGCTGGGTGTCCGAGGAGATCGTCCCCGAGCACCTGGAGATCGTGGTCGCGTTCGAGAACAACGACCGCGACGCGGCGCGGTACCTCATCCGCCGCCACACCGAACACGCCAAGACCACCATGCGCACGGCCCTGGACCAGCAGGCCGCCGACCAGGGGTCCGTGGGGGCGGCGTCGTGAGCGCGCCCGTCGGCGAGTACGACCCCGTGCCCCCGGTGCTGTCCCCCGGCCGCTTCGCCGGGCGGTCGGTGCTCATCACCGGCGCCGTCCAGGGCATCGGCCGCGCCGTCGCCGACCGGGTGGTCCGCGAGGGCGGACTCGTCACCGTCGTCGACCGCGCCGACCTCATCACCGAGGTGGCCGACGAGCTGACCGCGGTGTCCCCGGACGGCCACCGTGTGGTCCCCGTCGAGGCGGACCTGGAGACGTTCGAGGGCGCACGGTCCGCGGCGGAGGCCGCGCTCGGCGCACACGGCCGGATCGACACGCTCATCAACAACGTCGGAGGGACCATCTGGGCCCGCCCGTACCACGAGTACTCGGCCGAGCAGATCGAGGCCGAGGTCCGCCGGTCGCTGTTCCCCACGCTGTGGATGTGCCGCGCCGTCCTGCCGTCGATGGTCTCCGCCGGCGCGGGCACGATCGTCAACGTCTCCTCCGTCGCCACCCGCGGGGTCAACCGGGTCCCCTACGCCGCGTCCAAGGGCGGGGTCAACGGCCTGACCTCGGCGCTCGCCTTCGAGGCGGCGCCCCACGGGGTCCGGGTGGTGGCCACCGCCCCCGGCGGCACACTGGCCCCCGAGCGGAAGGTCTCCCGCGGCGGCGACGCCCGCACCGAGGAGGAGAAGACCTGGTACTCGCAGATCGTCGAGCAGACGGTCGACTCCACGGTGATGGGCCGCTACGGGACCCTCCTCGAGCAGGCCGCCCCGATCTGCTTCCTCGCGTCCGAGGAGGCCTCCTACATCACCGGATCCGTCCTGCCGGTCGCCGGCGGCGACCAGGGCTGACCGGCCGCGTCCCTCCCCCTCCCGGGCCGGGCGGCCCTCCCGCCCGGCCCGGCCCATCCGACCGTCCCCGCCCGGTCCGACCCTCCCCCCGCCCGGCCCCACTCTCCCGACCGTCCTCGCACCGATCCTCACACCGGCACCCCTGCCACCACCGAACGGAGCCCTCCCGTGTCCTCCAGCCCTCCCGCGTCCTCCGGGCCGCCCGCACCCACCATCCCGTCGGCCCCGACCAGCCGCGCCTCCGACGTGTGGGAATCCCCCGCCCACCGCCGGACCGTCTACGGCGTCCTCGCCGTGGTCGCACTGGCCATCCTGTTCGACGGCTACGACCTCGTGGTCTACGGCGCGGTCCTTCCGACCCTCATGGCCGACCCCTCCCAGATCGGCGAGCTCGGCGCCGCCCAGGCCGGTGCGCTCGGCTCGTACGCGCTCATCGGCGTGATGATCGGCGCGCTCAGCGCGGGCGCGGTCGGCGACCGCATCGGCCGGCGCCGCATCATGCTCGGCGCGATCGCCTGGTTCTCCATCGGTATGGCCGCCACCGCGTTCGCCCGGGACATCACGACGTTCGGCGTCCTGCGCCTGCTCACCGGCCTCGGGATCGGCGCGATCGTCGCCACGGCCGGCGCGATCATCGCCGAGTTCGCCCCCGCCGGCCGACGCAACCTGTTCAACGCCGTGGTCTACAGCGGCATCCCCGCGGGCGGCGTCCTCGCCTCCGCCCTGGCGATGGCTCTGCGCGACCATATCGGCTGGCGCGGCCTGTTCCTCATCGGCGCCCTTCCGCTGGTGCTGCTCCTGCCGTACGCCTGGTACGCGTTGCCCGAGTCCCCGCGCTGGCTGGCCTCCCGCGGCCACACCGCGCGCGCCGCACGGATCTGCGGGGCCACCGGCCTGCCGGCGGAGATGGCGCGGACGGAGGGCGTGCCCCTCACCGCGGGCACGTCGACGGGGACGGGGGACGACGACGAGGTGGGCACCCGCACCGGCTTCGCCGCCCTGCTGTCGCCCCGCTACCGTCTGGGCACGGCGCTCCTGGGCTTCATGAGCTTCGCCGGGCTCCTGCTGACGTACGGCCTGAACACCTGGCTGCCCACGATCATGGAGAACTACGGGATCGACGCCACGAGCTCGCTGGGATTCCTGCTGGTGCTCAACGGCGGTGCGATCGTCGGTGGCCTGGCCGCGTCCTGGCTCGCGGATCGCCACGGCCCGCGGGTGATCGTCGCCTGCTCGTTCGTGCTGGCCACGCTCGCTCTGGTCGCCATCACGGTCTCCCCGCCGCTCGTCCTGGTGGTGGTACTCGTCGCGGCCGCCGGCATGGGCACGATCGGTACCCAGGTCCTGCTCTACGGTTTCGTCTCGAACTACTACGAGACCAGTGCCCGCGCGGCGGGTGTCGCCTGGTGCGCCGGCTTCGGTCGCCTGGGCGGGATCCTCGGTCCGGTGATCGGCGGATTCCTCGTCGCGGCCGGCTTGGAGGCCGACACGTCCTTCCTGGTGTTCGGCGGCATCGCGCTCGTGGGTGCGACCCTCACGCTGGCCGTGCCCCGCTCCCCCGGACTGCCCGAGCCCACCCCGGCGCCGGTGCCCGTCGCCTCCGCGGGGTCGGACCTACGCTGAGCGCATGACCTTCGCCCACCCCGTCCCCCGCTACGGTCACCACCGCGCCGCGGATCGCCTCCACGCGATCCACGGCGCGGTGGCGGGCAAGCGGTCGTCCATCGTCCTGGTCACCGCCGCCGACGGCGGCGGCAAGAGCCACCTCGTCGACTCCGTGGTCGCCGAGCTGTCCGGGGTGACCTCCGTGCTCGTCCGCGCGTTGCCCTGGGAGAAGGACGCGCGGTGGGTCGTGGCCGCGCGGGTCCTCGAGCGCCTGCCCCGACCCGACACCGAACCCGCCCGCCGGCCCGGGTCCGAGGAGGCCGAGCCGGTCGGTGCCCCGGTGCTGGTCGACGCGCTGGCCGGTGCCCTGGTCTCCGCGGGGCCGGGGGCGGTGGTCGTCGTCGACGACGCCGAGTACGCCGACCCGGCCTCGCTGCGGGTCCTCGCCTCGGCGCTCGAGGCCGCCGGCGGCGCGTCCGTCATGCTCGTGCTGACCCTCGGCAGCCCCGCGCAGGGCCCGTCCGCCGAACTCTGCTCCGAACTCGCACGCGAGACCGTGCGACTCGGGGCGCTCGACCAGTCCGAGATCCGCACCCTCGTCGCCACCCGCACCGGTCGCGAGCCGTCGGCCGCCGCGGCCCGGCGCCTGCTCGACTACACCGGCGGCGAGGCGGGGGCCGTCGCGACCGTCGCCGACCAGGCCCCCGACTCCTGGTGGAACGCCCCTTTCTCCGTCCCGCCCCTGCCCGCGTCCGTGGAGCGGGAGGTCGCCGCCCTGCTGGACGGGATGGACCCGAACCATCGCACGGTGATCGAGGCCGCCGCCGTCCTGTCGCCCCCGGTCACCTACGAGGCGCTGTCCGCGCTGCTCGCCGCACGCTCCCGCATCTCGGTCTCCCCCGCGCTCATCGGCGCGGCCCTCGACGTCGCCCACGCCGCCGACCTGGCCCGCGTGGACCTCACGCCCGGGGCGGCGAGCGTCCGCTTCCGCTCCCCGCTGCTGCGGACGGCGGTGCTGCGCGGGATCCCGCCCAGCGAGCTGCTGCGGCTGCACACCCTCGCCGCCCACGTCGCCGACGAGGTCGGCGATCTCGACGCCGCGCTGGATCACCGCGCCTCGGCGTCGATCGGCCCGGACCCCGACCTGTCCGAGACCCTGCGGGCCCGCGCGCTCATGCACGCCCGCGCCGGCCGCTGGAGCTCGGCCGGACACGCCTACCTCACCGCCGCCGCGCTCAACCCGGATGCCGAGCGGGCGCGCGACCTCCAGATCGACGGAGTCGACGCCCTGCTCAACTCCGGCCGGATCAGCGAGGCGCGTTCGCTCGCCCAGAGCCTCGAGCGGGCGCGCTCGGACGCGCGCCGGGACGCCGTCCTCGGCTCCCTGGCACTGCACCTGGGCCACGCCGGCGAGGCCCAGGTCCTGCTCGAACGGGCCCTCGCGGCCCGGGCCGACGGCACGGCCGACACCCCCACCGCGAACCCGGTCACCCTCGCCCAGAAGTTCGTCGTCCACTCGTTGTGTGAGTGGCGGCCGGCGCGCATCCGCCACTGGGCCGGCGTCGTCACCGGCAGCGGACGCCCCGACCAGCCCGAGGTCGAGGAGGCCCGGGCCATCGAGATGCTCGGTCGCGCGATCGAGGGCGGCCCCGACACCGCGCCCGCCGTCGAGGACCGGCTCGCGGGCCTGGCGCCGGCCGTCGCCCAGCGGTTCGAGATGGCGGCCGGCTGGATCTCGCTCGCCCGGGACGATCTGGAGAGCGCGCGCCGGCATCTCGGTTCGGCCGTCCCCACCGCCGACGTCTCCGGGTCTGCCCGCATCTCGATCTGGGCGCAGGCGTGGCTGGCCCGGACTCTCATGCTGCGGGGCGAGTGGGACGACGCGCTGCGCGTCGTGGACACCGCCGCCCGCCGGGTCGACGACCTCGAGCTGGACCTCCTCGCGCCGGTGGTCCACTGGCCCGGCGCCGTCATCCGCTCGATGCGCGGCGATCACCTCGGCGCGGCCGCGCACCTGCGGAACCTCACCACCAGCGCCGACGCCTACCCCGTCCAGGTCATCCCGTCGGCGATGGCCCGGATGCAGGTGGCGGCCGCGACCGGTGATTACACCTCCGTCCGGCTGGCCGCCGAGCCCCTCGTCGCGCTGGCCGCCGAACTCGACATCGACCAGCCGGGGTACTGGCCGTGGCACGACCTCTACGCCCACGCGCTGGTCCTGGCGGGCCGACTGGACGAGGCGGAGGGCCTTATCGATCCCGTCGAGGCACGCGCGGAGAAGCAGGGCCACCGGTCCACCCTGGCCCGCCTCGGCGCCGTGCGCGCCCGCATCGCCGCCGTCCGGGGCGACGTCGACGAGTGCAACCGCATCTTCCGCCGCAGCCTCGACCACCTCGACGGATTAGCGATGCCCTACTACTCGGCGCGCATGCACTTCGGGTACGGGCAGACCCTGCGCAGGGCCGGCCGACGCCGCGAGGCGCACCTCGCTCTGGGCACGGCGCGCGACATCTACGAACAGCTCGGGGCCCGCGCGTACGTCGAGCGGTGCGACAGGGAGCGCCGCGCGGGCGGCGTCGACGTCACCCGCACCGGCGGCAACAGCACCCTGACCCCCCAGGAGAGCGCCGTCGCGACCCTCGTCGCCGCCGGACGCACCAACGCCCAGGCCGCCGAGGAGCTGTTCCTGTCCGTCAAGACCGTCCAGTACCACCTGACCCGCATCTACTCGAAGCTCGGGGTCCGCGGCCGCACCGAGCTCGCCGCCTACGTCTCCCGCAACGCCGAGCCGTTCAGAACCGACCACCACCTCCCGGGAGAACTGTGACCACCGGACCCCCGTCGACCGTCCGCCCGGCCCCGGCCGCCACCACCGGGCCCTCGCCCCGCCGGGTGCTGTCCGACATCGGCCCCCGCGAATTCGCCAACGCCCTCATCGCGCTGGTCTTCTCCGCGACCGGCCCCGTCGCCGTCATCCTCACCGCCGGCGGCCAGGGCGACCTGTCCCCCGGCCAACTGTCGTCGTGGATCTTCGGCGTCTTCTTCGCCAACGGTCTGCTGACCATCCTCATGAGCTGGATCCACCGCACGCCGCTGGCGTTCTTCTGGACCATCCCCGGCACGGTCATCGTCGGCAACTCGCTCGCCCACCTGCGGTGGTCGGAGGTACTCGGGGCCTACGTCGTCACCGGGGTGGTGATCCTGCTGGTCGGGGTGTCCGGCCTGGCCCGCCGGCTCATGGACTGGATCCCCATGCCGATCATCATGGCCATGGTCGCCGGGGTCTTCCTCCAGTTCGGGCTCGGTCTGGTGTCCTCCGTCTGGTCGTCCGCCGCGGTGGCCCTCCCGATGGCGCTCGCCTTCGTCGTCGTCGGCTCCGTCCCCCGCGTCGCCCGCGTGGTCCCGCCCATCCTCGCCGCCATGGTCGTGGGGATCGTCGCGGTCATCCTCACCGGCGGCCTGTCACGCGGAATTCTCGACGACGGGCTCATCGCCGCGCCCATGCTGCAGACGCCCGAGTTCACCCTGCGCGCGATGACCGAACTCGTGGTCCCGCTCGCCATCACCGTGCTGGTCGTCCAGAACGGGCAGGGCATCGCCGTACTGCGCGCCAAGGGCCACCACCCGCCCGTCTCCGCGTGCGCGGTCGCCTGCGGCGTCTGGTCCCTGCTCGTCTCCGCCATCGGCGCGGTCTCGACCTGCCTCACCGGGCCGACCAACGCCCTCATCGTCTCCTCCGGCGACCGCGACCGCCACTACGCGGCCGCGATCACCAACGGCGCGCTGGCGCTGGTCGTGGGGGTGCTCTCCCCCGCGTTCGTCGGCCTCATCCTGGGGACACCGGCGGCGTTCATCGCCGCGCTCGGCGGGCTCGCGATGCTCGCGCCTCTCCAGTCCGCGTTCGTCACCGCGTTCCGCACCGACCGCGCGCTCGGCCCGCTGGTGTGTCTGCTCGTGACCGTGGCCGACGTCTCGCTCCTGGGGATCTCGGCGCCGTTCTGGGGCATCGTGGTGGGGATGGCGGTCACCGCGCTGCTCGAGCGCCGGACCCTGTCCTGACGCCTCCCAGCCTCACACCGATCCCGTCCTGACACCGATCCCGTCCTGACACGCGCGGACACGAGACGGCCCCCGCCGGGTGGCGGGGGCCGTCTCGTGTAACAGGAGGCAGCGTCTCCGGGGTCAGCTCACGCCGAGCGCTCCCGGGGCTCCTCCTCGGAGACCGGGACGATCGTCGGGAGGACGTTGTCGCGCACCGTCTCGCCGGTGACCACCACGCGGGCGACGTCGTCACGGCCCGGGATGTCGTACATCACCGGCAGGAGCACCTCCTCCATGATCGCGCGCAGACCGCGGGCGCCGGTGCCGCGCAGGATCGCCTGATCGGCCACGGCTTCGAGCGCGTCCTGGGTGAACTCCAGCTCCACGCCGTCCATCTCGAACAGGCGGGCGTACTGCTTGACCAGCGCGTTCTTCGGCTCGGCGAGGATGTTCACCAGGGCCTCGCGGTCCAGGCTGGTCACCGTCGCGACCACCGGCAGGCGCCCGATGAACTCCGGGATCAGACCGAACTTGACCAGGTCCTCGGGCATGACCTCCGAGAAGTTGTCCGTGGTGTCCAGCTCGTTCTTACTGGCCACCTCCGCCCCGAAGCCCAGGCCCTTGCGGCCCACGCGGTCGCCGACGATCTTCTCCAGGCCCTGGAACGCGCCGGCCACGATGAACAGCACGTTGGACGTGTCGATCTGGATGAACTCCTGGTGCGGGTGCTTGCGCCCGCCCTGCGGCGGCACCGACGCCTGGGTGCCCTCGAGGATCTTGAGCAGCGCCTGCTGGACGCCCTCGCCGGACACGTCCCGCGTGATCGACGGGTTCTCCGCCTTGCGGGCGATCTTGTCGACCTCGTCGATGTAGATGATGCCCATTTCGGCGCGCTTGGTGTCGAAGTCCGCGGCCTGGATGAGCTTGAGGAGGATGTTCTCCACGTCCTCGCCCACGTACCCGGCCTCGGTCAGCGCCGTGGCGTCCGCGATCGCGAACGGCACGTTGAGCATCTTGGCGAGGGTCTGCGCGAGGTAGGTCTTACCGCATCCGGTCGGGCCCAGCATCAGGATGTTGGACTTGGCCAGCTCGACGCCGTCACCACGCCCGAGGGCCGCGCCGACGCGGATGCGCTTGTAGTGGTTGTAGACGGCCACCGCGAGATTGCGCTTGGCCGCGTCCTGCCCCACCACGTACTCGTCGAGGAACGCGTGGATCTCGGCCGGCTTGGGCAGCGCGTCGAGACCCGCCTCCTGCGACTCGTCGACCTCGGACTCGATGATCTCGTTGCACAGCTCGATGCACTCGTCGCAGATGTAGACCCCGGGACCGGCGATCAGCTTCTTGACCTGCTTCTGGCTCTTCCCACAGAAGGAACACTTCAACAGGTCGCCGCTCTCACCCACACGCGCCATGAGTTCTACGTCCTCGCATTCCGGGGGCGCCGATGTCACGCCCCGTAGTCGACGGTACGCGGAAGCGGCCACGAAAGCCGCCCCGCGCGATCAGTTCATTGCACCCGACGGCCCACCGCTCCCCCGAGCGGCGCGCCGCCGCCGCGTCAGTTGCCCGCCGACAGCTTGCGGTAGTCGAACACGGTGTCGATGATGCCGTAATCCTTGGCCTCCTCGGCCGTGAGGATCTTGTCGCGGTCCGTATCCTTGCGGATCTGGTCGGCGTCACGACCGGTGTGCCGGGCGAGGGTCGTCTCCATGAGACGACGCATCCGCTCGATCTCCGCAGCCTGGATCTCCAGGTCCGAGACCTGACCCTGGATGCCGCCGGTGGCCGGCTGATGGATGAGGATGCGGGCGTTGGGCAACGCTGCCCGCTTGCCCTTCGTGCCGGCCGCCAGAAGCACGGCCGCGGCCGACGCGGCCTGCCCGAGGCACACCGTCACGACGTCCGGGCGCACGTACTGCATCGTGTCGTAGATCGCCATGAGCGACGTGAACGAGCCGCCCGGCGAGTTGATGTACATGGTGATGTCGCGGTCCGGATCCTGGCCCTCCAGGACCAGGAGCTGGGCCATGATGTCGTTCGCCGAGGCATCGTCGACCTGGGTACCCAGGAAGATGATGCGCTCCTCGAAGAGCTTGTTGTACGGGTTGGACTCCTTGACGCCGTAGCTGGAGTGCTCGACGAAGGACGGGAGAATGTAGCGCGAGGACGGCAGTGAGGTCATCGGGGACTCCGTGGTCGTGTGCGGGACTGGACGGTCGGCGGGAGCGCTCCCGCCGGGGAAGGACTCGATCATGACGGCGAGGACCCGCCGGACTGGGACGCACGCGAGATCACGTGGTCGACGAAGCCGTACTCCTTGGCCTGCTCGGCCGTGAACCAGCGGTCGCGGTCGGAGTCCTCGGTGACCTGCTCGAACGACTGACCGGTGTGGAAGGCGATGAGCTCGGCCATCTCACGCTTGGTCGCCGCGAACTGCTCGGCCTGGATGGCGATGTCCGCGGCGGAGCCACCGACGCCGGCCGACGGCTGGTGCATCATGATCTTGGCGTGCGGGAGGGCGTAGCGCTTGCCCTTCGTCCCGGCCGCCAGCAGGAACTGGCCCATCGAGGCGGCCAGCCCCATGCCGTAGGTGGCCACGTCGCACTCGACGAACTGCATGGTGTCGTAGATGGCCATGCCGGCCGTCACCGAGCCGCCGGGCGAGTTGATGTACATCGCGATGTCGCGGGAGGGATCCTCCGCGGCGAGCAGGAGCATCTGCGCGCAGAGGCGGTTGGCGATGTCGTCGTCGACCTGGGAGCCCAGGAAGATGATCCGCTCCTGCAGGAGACGTTCGTACACCGAGTCGCCGAGAGTGAGTCCGTGGGACCCCGGCGAGTTGAGGGCGGGCTGTGTCGAACCGGGCTGAGCCGCTGAACCGTTCTGGGCCACGGGGAACCTACCTTCGCTCATCGTCTTCACCGCTCGCGCGGCGCCCGGCCGACCGGTGGCCGGGGAACCGTTACGTCAAACACTAACCAACGCCGGGGACGGAACCGTCCCGCCGGGGCGGGTGTTCGCTCTCAGCGTCGGCCGACCCCGCTCTCCGCCGGGGCAGCCCCTGACGAGGAGAGGGCCGGGGACCACGCGTGGTGGTCCCCGGCCCCCGGGTGCGACTGGGCGTACCGATCAGGCGTCGGTGCCCTCGCGCGACTCGTCGGCGGAGTCGGTCGCCTCATCGGCGGCGTCCTCGTCCGAGGCGTCCTCACGGGTGCCGAAGAACTCGGAGGTGTCCACGACGTTGCCCTCGGCGTCCTTGACGGTGACCTGCTGGATCACGTCGGCCAGGGCCTTGGAGCGGCGGACGTCGGAGAACAGCGAGCCGAGCTGGCCGGCCTGCTGGATCTGCTGCACGAACTGGTTGGGGTCCATGCCGTAGCGCTGGGCCTGGAACAGGATGTGCTGCGTGAGCTCCTCCTGCGAGACGTCGGTGGAGGCCTCCTCGGCGACCGCGTCCAGCAGGAGCTGGCTACGGATGGCACGGGCGGTGGCCTCGAGCGTCTCCGCATCGAAGGTCTCGCGGTCGGTGCCCTCCGCGGCGAGCATGGAGTTGATCATGTCGTCGTCGTGCGCGGCATCGCCGAAGATCGAGTGCAGCTGCTGATGCGCCTCGGCCTCGACGAGGGCGTCGGGGGTCGGGACGTCGGTGGCCTCGAGGAGGGCGTCGAGCACCTTGTCGCGGATCTCCCCGGCGAGGCCGGCCTTGGCCTGCTGGGCGACCTTCTCGGTGAGATCGGCGCGCAGCTCCTCGAGCGTGTCGAACTCGCTGGCCATCTGGGCGAACTCGTCGTCGGCCTCGGGGAGCTCGCGCTCCTTGACCGACTGGACGGTCACCGTGATGACGGCCTCCTTGCCGGCGTGCTCACCGGCGACGAGCGAGGAGGTGAACTCCTTGGACTCGCCGGCCTTGAGGCCCTCGGCGGCCTCGTCGAGCCCCTCGATGAGCGTGCCCGAACCGAGCTCGTAGGACAGGCCCTCGGTGGAGGCGTCCTCGACCGGCTCGCCGTCGACGGTGGCGGCCAGGTCCACGGACAGGAAGTCGCCCTTGGTGGCGCCACGCTCGACGCCCTTGAGGGTGCCGAAGCGGGCGCGGAGGTTGTCGAGCTCGGCGTCGACGGCGGCGTCGTCGGTCTCGGGCGCCTCGACGGTGACCTCGAGGTCCTCGAACTTCGGCAGGGTGATCTCCGGGCGGACGTCGACCTCGGCCGTGAACTCCACGACGTCGTTGTCCTCGAGCTTGGTGACCTCGATCTCCGGCTGGGCCAGGACCACGAGCTCGTGCTCGTCGACGGCCTGGCTGTAGCGCGCGGGGATCATGTCGTTGATGACCTGCTCGAGGACGGCCGGGCGACCGATCCGCGACTCGAGGAGCTTGGCCGGGGCCTTACCGGGACGGAAGCCCGGAATGTTGACCTGGCCGGCGAGCGACTTGTAGGCCTTGGCGAAGTCCGGCTCGAGCTCCGCGAACGGCACCTCCACGGTGATCTTGACCCGGGTCGGGTTGAGCTGCTCGACAGTGCTCTTCACGGTGATGTTCTCCTAGGAAGTCTTCTGGGGTTCGTGTCTTTCGGCTCCGCTGGTCGGGATGACAGGATTCGAACCTGCGACCCTCCGCTCCCAAAGCGGATGCGCTACCAAGCTGCGCCACATCCCGGTGGGTCGCGCGGCCGACCGCCCCGCTGTCACGCACGGGGAATCCGCCGGGCCGCCAAACCAACTCGCCCAGTGTACGACAGGCCCACCTCGGCGCCGATTCCGACTTATCGGCCCGGGAGTTGGGGGCGCCGCGTGGCGTCCGGTAGTGTTGTCACAGCGTGAGCGGGACCGGGGAGGAAACCCCAGGTCAGGCCACCGACGCGGGTGTAGCTTAATGGTAAAGCCCCTGCCTTCCAAGCAGGATACGCGGGTTCGATTCCCGTCACCCGCTCCACAGAGAGCCCCGCCCGTCCCCACCGACGGTCCGGGGCTCTTCCCGTCCTAGCGCCTCGACCGGTGCCCAGACGCTCCCGCGGATGGCGTCTCGCGCCTGCCTGACCGGCCCGCCCACGGCCGCTCCTCTCCATGGCGTCTCGCCCCGACTCCGGTGCGCGCCGGACGCCATGGTCGCGCGCGGCTGCGCTTCCCGGCCCGGGTCCAGCCGCCCGATCAGCGGCCGGGCCGCCCCTGTTGGCAGGTGGGGCACCAGTACAGGGTCCGCGCCTCCATCGCCTGCTGACGCACCTCGTCCCCGCACACCCGGCATTCCCAGCCGTCGCGTTGGTAAACGTAGTTGCGCGGCCGGTCGGCGCCACGCCTCGGCACGTCGCCGTGATCGTGCTCGGGACGGATGGTGTGGATGGCCCCGGTCCGTACCCCGATCTCCATCAGCGCGACGAGGTCGTCCCACACGGCGTCGAACTGCGCGCGATCGAGGTCCTTGCCCGGACGGAACGGGTCGATCCCGTGCCGGAAGAGCACCTCGGCGCGGTAGACGTTGCCGACGCCGGCCAGGACCTTCTGGTCCATGAGCAGGGCACCGATGGGCCGGGCGCTGCGCGCGATCCGGGCCCAGGCCCGCTCCGGCTCGGCGTCCGGGTCGAGGGGGTCGGGGCCCAGTCGGTCGCGCACGTCGCCGACCTCCGCCTCGGCGATCACCTCGCACCGGGTCGGTCCACGCAGGTCGACCCAGTGTGCGGGCGCCCCGTCGGCGATCGCGCCCACCCGCATGCGGACCTGCCCGACCGGAGCCGGCGGGTCCTGCCCCTCGGGAACCAGGTGGGTGTCGAAGAAGCCGTACAGGCCCAGGTGGACGTGGACGGCGAGGCCGCCCTCGTAGTGGTGGAAGAGGTGCTTGCCGACCGCCGTGGCGCGGTCGAAGTGCCGTCCGTCGACGACGACATGGTCCGCGAATCGACCCTGGGGGCTGGACACACGGACGGGCCCGCCTGCGAAGTACTCGGTGTGCAGGCGGGCCAGCCGGTGGAGGGTGTGCCCCTCAGGCACGGTGACGCTCGGACACGGTGGGGACCGGGCCGGTCAGGGAATCAGGCGCCGGGGACCGCGGGGGCCTCGCCGGTGCGCTCGTACTCGGCGAGGATGTCGATGCGCCGCTGGTGCCGCTCGGCACCCGACCACTCCTGGTCGAGGAACGCGTCGACGATCGCCAGCGCCTCCTCCTGCGAGTGCATACGCCCGCCGATGCCGATCAGCTGCGCGTTGTTGTGCTCACGCGCGAGCCGGGCGGTCTCCACGCTCCACGCGAGCGCACAACGGGCGCCGGGCACCTTGTTCGCGGCGATCTGCTCACCGTTGCCGGACCCGCCCAGGACGATCCCGAGGCTGCCCGGATCGGCGACGACCTTCCGGGCGGCGTCGATGCAGAACGCCGGGTAGTCGTCCTCGGCGTCGTAGGTGTGGGCGCCGCAGTCGACGACCTCGTGGCCGGAGCCCTTCAGATGCTCGGCGATGACGTTCTTGGTCTCGAAGCCGGCGTGGTCCGCTCCCAGGTAGATGCGCATGGCGGCGATTCTGCCACGCCCCGGGTGCGCCCACCCCCGGGGCACCGGTGCCGACAGTGCCGCTCAGTCGAACCGCGGATCCTCCGTGCGGCTGCGCTTGAGCTCGAAGAAGTACTGGAACCCGGCGAGCAGCGCGGCACCGTCGAACACCCTGCCGGCCTCCTCGCCACGCGGGATGCGCGTCAGGACGGGCCCGAAGAACGCCACCTCGTCGACGTGGACGACCGGGGTCCCGACCTCGTCGCCCACCGGGTCCATGCCCCGGTGGTGGGAGGCGCGCAGCTCGTCGTCGTACTCATCGGTCCCAGCTGCCGCGGCGAGGTCGGCGTCCAGGCCGGCCGCCTGGAGCGCCTCGGTGATGACGGTCGGGTCCTCGACGCCACGACCCTGGTCGTGGATGCGGGTGCCCATCTCGGTGTACAGCGGCCCGAGGACCTCCTGGCCGTGGCGCTTGGCGGCGGCGATGGCCACGCGCACAGGGCCCCACCCGAGCTTCATCTTCTCCAAGTAGTCCTCGGGCAGGTCACGGCCGTCGTTGAGCACGGACAGGCTCATGACGTTCCACGTCAGGGAGATGTCACGGACCTTCTCGACCTCGAGGATCCAGCGGCTGGTGACCCACGCGAAGGGGCACAGCGGATCGAACCAGAAGTCGACGGAACGGGTGGTGGACTGCGTACTGGAGGTCATGTCCCCATCCTCCCCGTCCGGCGCGCGTGCCGCCACTGCCGCTTACGTGTCGGGTCCGGGTGGTAGGACTGGTGCGGTAGACGAACCCCCAGGAACCGAGGTCCCACTGATGCGCTCGCTCAACCTCACCCGCGCCGACGCCGCCGCGCGGTCGGACCTGCTCAGCGTCGAGTCATACGACGTGGAGATCGACCTCACCGACGGCAGTGGCGGGCCCGGGACCGGCACGTTCCGCTCGCGCACCGTGGTGCGGTTCTCCTGCGCGCGCCCGGGCGCGGAGACCTTCATCGACCTGCGGTCCGCCGTGATCAGGTCGGCGGTCCTCAACGGCCGGGAACTGTTCCCGGCCGGGGAGGAGAACCGGTACGACGACGAGGAGGGCCTCACCCTTCCGGACCTGCAGGAGTCCAACGAGCTCGTGGTGGACGCCGATCTGGCGTACACCACGACCGGTGAGGGCCTGCACCGGATGGTCGATCCGGCGGACGGGGAGGTCTATCTCTACTCCCAGTTCGAGACGGCGGACGCCAAGCGGGTCTTCGCCTGCTTCGACCAGCCGGATCTCAAGGCGAGGTACACGCTCACGGTGACGGCACCGGAGAAGTGGGTCGTGGTGGCCAACACGCTGGCCGAGGAGTCACCGGCGGAGGGCGGCGGCGTGGTCCACCGCTTCGCGCCGACCGAGATCATGTCCACCTATCTGGTCGCGCTCATCGCGGGCCCGTACCACGTGGTGGAGGACGCCTACACCGACGAGCACGGCACCATCCCGCTGCGGCTGCTGTGCCGCGCCTCGCTCGCCGAGTACCTCGACGCCGACCGCCTCTTCGCGGAGACCAAGGAGGGGTTCGGCTTCTACCACCGCGAGTTCGGGCTGCCGTACGCGTTCGGCAAGTACGACCAGATCTTCGTCCCCGAGTTCAACGCGGGAGCCATGGAGAACGCCGGCGCGGTGACGTTCCTCGAGGACTACGTGTTCCGCTCCCGGGTGACCGGCTACCGCTACGAGCGGCGCAACGAGACGATCCTCCACGAGATGGCCCACATGTGGTTCGGGGACCTCGTGACCATGCGGTGGTGGGACGACCTGTGGCTCAACGAGTCGTTCGCCACCTTCGCCTCCGTGCTCGCCCAGGTCGACGCGACCCAGTACACGGAGGCGTGGACGACGTTCGCCAACGTGGAGAAGTCGTGGGCGTACCGCCAGGACCAGCTGCCGTCGACGCACCCCGTGGCGGCGGACATGACCGATCTGGAGACGGTCGAGGCCAACTTCGACGGCATCACCTACGCCAAGGGCGCCTCGGTGCTCAAGCAGCTCGTCGCCTACGTCGGGCGCGAGCCCTTCCTCGCGGGTCTGCGCGCGTACTTCGCCGAGCACGCGTTCGGCAACGCCGAGTTCGACGACCTGCTGTCAGCGCTGGAGGAGTCCTCCGGCCGCGACCTGTCCGGCTGGGCCGACCAGTGGCTGCGCACCACCGGAATCAACCCGATCTCCGTTGACGTGTCCGTCTCGGGTAGCGGAGCGAGTGCCCGCATCTCCGAGCTGACGGTGACCCAGGGTCCCGCAGCACCGGGGGCCGGCGAGCTGCGCACACACCGTCTGGGCGTGGGCCTGTACAACCGCGACAACTCCGGCGCGCTCGTGCGGACCGCCCGCGCCGAACTCGACATCGCCGGCGAGCGGACCGTCGTCGCCGACCTGGCCGGCCAGCCGGTGCCCGACCTCGTCCTGCCCAACGACGAGGACCTGACGTACTGCTCGGTCCGCCTGGACGAGCGGTCGCTGGCCACCGTCCTGGATTCCCTCGAGAACATCGTCGACCCGCTGGCGCGGACGCTGTGTTGGTCGGCGCTGTGGGAGATGACGCGGGAGACACGGCTCCCCGCCCGTCGCTTCGTCGAGGTGGTCTCGCGTGCCGTCCCGCGCGAGCCCCAGATCGGCGTCGTCCAGCGCGTACTCACGCAGGCGCAGACCGCGTTGGCGCGCTACGCCGACCCGGACTGGGCGGCCGCGACCGGGTGGGCGACGTTCTCCGGGGCCATGCTCGCCGCAGCCCGCGACGCCGAGCCGGGTTCGGATCACCAGCTCGCGTTCCTCACCGCGCTGTGCGGGTGCCCGATCGGGATCGATCAGCAGCGTGTGCTCGGGACGCTCCTCGACGCGGGTGCCGAGGACGCGGGGCTGCCCGGCCTCATCGTCGACACCGATCTGCGCTGGACCGTGCTCACCGCACTCGTCGCCGCGGGCGTCGAGGGCACCGACCGCATCGATGCGGAGCTCGCCGCCGACGACACGGCCGGCGGGGCCCGCCGGGCCGCCACCGCGCGGGCGGCCCGCCCCTCCGTCGCCGCGAAGGAGGAGGCGGAGGAGTTGCTCCTGACCACAGGCGCCGACGCCCCGACCAACGCGATCGTGCGTGCCACACTCCTCGGGCTGGATCTGCCCGGCCACGAACACCTGCTCAGCGGCCTGTGCGAGCGCTACCTCGACGACGTCACCGCACTGTGGAAGGCGCGCCCCGGCGACCTCGCGCAGACCGTCGCCGAGGGCATCTTCCCTTCCTGGGCGGTCGACAGCGAGACCGTGGAGCGGTTCGAGCAGGTGATCGCCGACGAGTCGCGGCCGTCGTCGCTGCGTCGGATCATCGCCGAGCAGACCGCGGACATGACCCGCGCGTTGGCGGCCCGGGCCGTCGACGCCGCCGAGGCCGACTGACAGGTCCATCGCCGGGCAGGCGGCCGCGGCACCCCGGCCGCCGGACTTCGCTGGATCAGGCGGCGTCGAGATAGAGGTAGTCCTCCCAGTACGGGCCGATCTCCCGCAACTGCGAGACGAGTCGCCACGTCCGGCCCCGCGGGGCGACGAGCGGCACGTGGAGCTCCCAACCCAGCTCGGAGAGGAGTTTGTCCGCCTTGCGGTGGTTGCACGGTGCGCACGAGGCGACGCAGTTCTCCCAGTTGTGCGCTCCCCCGCGGCTGCGCGGGACGACGTGGTCGACGGTCGTGGCCTTGGCGTTGCAGTATCCGCAGCGGTGCCCGTCCCGGTGCATGAGCGCGGCGCGGGTCATCGGCACCTGCGTGCGGTATGGGATCCGGACGTACTCGCGGAGCCGGATGACGGAGGGCACACGCACCGAAGTGTCGACCGACCGCACCACGACCTCCACCGGGTGCTCGTGCACCACGTCGGCCTTCCCCCCCAGCAGCATCACCACGGCTCGGCGGGCAGGAAGGGCGGTGAGTGCCTCGTAGCTGGCGTTGAGCAACAGCACGCGCGGTGCCGACGCGAGCGGGACCGGCCGGTCCGGGACCGGCTCCAGTCGCTTGGGGGTCCGCGACCCCCGTTGTCGGTACTCCGAGTTCTCGCGCACTGCTGTGCCCATGGTCGGTCTCCGCCCGTCTGTTCCGAGCCCAGTGCACCATTCCCGACCGGGCCCGCAGTGAACCTTGCCTGCAACGATGATGCACCTTCGGTGAACTCTTCGCGCGGATTACAGGCGAGCGGGCTCGCCGAGTCGCCCTGCCAGGATCAGTAGCGGCGGGGGCGGCGGGGGCGGCGCCGATTGCGCTCCGTGACGCCGCGCTCGGGAGAACCGCGCCGGTCGGACCGCATGCCCCTCGGGTTCTGGACGTAACCATGTAGGTCCGGAGCCCGGATCACCACCATGGTTACGTCCACAGTCGCCACGAGTGCGTCCATATCGACACACGCCGGGGCGTGGCCGGGGCCGCGGCCGGGTCGGGCATGAGCGCGGGTCAGGGGTGGAGGGTGACGCGGGCGGGTCAGGGGCGGAGGGTGACGCGGGCGGATCAGGGGTGGCTCCACCACCCGCGAGGGGGTCCGCGGGTGTCCGCCCTGGCGGCCCGCAGGTGACTACACAGGCATCATGGAGGCCATGAGCAGCAGCACGTTCTATGACGAGGTCGGTGGGGCGGAAACGTTCCGGAAGATCGTCCACGAGTTCTACCGCCGCGTGGCGGACGACCCCGTGCTGCGCCCGATGTACCCCGAGGAGGACCTGGGCCCCGCCGAGGACCGCCTGCGGATGTTCCTCGAGCAGTACTGGGGAGGCCCCACCACCTACTCCGAGCAACGCGGGCACCCGCGACTGCGGATGCGGCACAACCCGTACGTCGTCGACCGCGCCGCCCACGACGCGTGGCTCACCCACATGCTCGCGGCGGTCGAGACGATCGACCGCGACACCCTGGACGACGAACACCGCGCCGCGCTGGTGGACTACCTCACCCGCGCCGCCGCGATGATGGTCAACACCGCGGACGCGCCGTGACCCCGTCCCCCGCGCACGCCCGGCGAGCATGGGACGACATGGTCCTGTACCAGATCTACCCACGCTCGTTCGCCGACTCCGACGGTGACGGCGCGGGGGATCTGCAGGGCGTCCTCGACCGCGCGGGACACCTCGAGACGCTCGGAGTGGACGGGATCTGGCTCTCGCCGATCATGCGGTCGCCGGGCGTCGACCACGGATACGACGTCTCGGACCCGCGGGACGTGGACCCGCTGTTCGGGGACGTCGCCACCCTCGAGCGGCTACTCGAGCGACTGCACGCCGTGGGCATGGTGCTCATCATGGACCTCGTGCCCAACCACACCAGCGTGGAGCACCCGTGGTTCGCGGCCGCGGTCGCCGCCGGGCCGGGCAGCCCCGAGCGGGCACGCTACTACTTCCGCGACGGGCGCGGCGAAGACGGATCGGAACCGCCCAACAACTGGCCGTCCGTCTTCGGCGGCCCCGCCTGGACTCGCATCACCGAGCCCGACGGCACGCCCGGGCAGTGGTACCTCCACCTCTTCGCCCCCGAGCAGCCGGACCTCGACTGGTCGCACCCGGACGTCGCCGACGATCTCGAGCACACCCTGCGGTTCTGGCTCGACCTGGGAGTGGACGGGTTCCGGATCGACGTCGCGCACGGCCTCGCGAAACCCGCCGACCTGGCGGACCTGCCCGACGATGTGGAGATCGCGCAGCTCGTCGTCGACACCCGTGACGCACGGTGGGACCAGCCCGGCGTCCACGACGTCCACCGACGGATCCGGGGCGTCCTCGACGACTACCCCGGCACCGCCGCCTTCGGTGAGGTCTGGGTGGGCCCGGTCGAGCGGTTCGCGCGCTACCTCCGGCCCGACGAACTGCACTTCGCGTTCCACTTCGCCCTCACCGGCGCCCCGTTCGAGGCGGCGGCGATCCGCGCGGCGATCGACTCCACCCTCGAGGCCGCCCGCGTCTCCGGCGCCGCCCCCACATGGGCGTTGTCGAACCACGACGTCGTGCGCGAGGTGACCCGCTACGGCAACGGCGCCACCGGCACAGCCCGCGCACGCGCCATGCTCCTCGTCGCGCTCGCCCTGCCGGGCATCACGTTCGTCTACAACGGCGCCGAACTCGGCCTGCCCAGCGACTACTCCATCCCTCACGATCGGCTCACCGATCCGACCTGGGAGCGCACCGCCCACGCCGAGACCGGGCGTGACCACTGCCGCGTTCCCATCCCGTGGGACGGCGACCGGCCGCCGTACGGGTTCTCGGACTCGCCGCGGACCTGGCTGCCGATGCCCGACGGCTGGGCACCGCTGACGGCGGCAGCGCAGGAGACCGACCCCGATTCCACGCTGGCGCTGTATCGGCGAGCGATCGAGATCCGGCGGTCGTGGCCTCCCACGGGGTCCTCGACGATCGGGTGGGACGACAAACTTGACGGGTGTCTACTGTTCTGGCGCGAGGACGGCCCGGTCCTGTGCATGATCAATACAACGCGTCACGCGGTGCAGCTGCCCGAGGGTGACGTGGTGCTCGCGTCGGGCCCCCTCGACGGGAGCAGACTGCCACCGGACACCGCCGTGTGGCTCCAGCGCTGACGATCGAAGGGTGCGGGATATGCGACTTTCCGGTAAGACGGCCATCGTGACCGGAGGGGCCGGCGGCATCGGCCGCGGCATCACGCGCACGTTCGTCGCCGAGGGAGCCCGAGTCCTGGTGGTGGACATCAACGACGAGGCCGGGGAGGCGCTCGCCGCCGAACTCGGAGACGAGGTGCGGTACCTGAACTCAGACATCTCGGTGGAGGCCAACGCGGAGAAGATCGTCGCCGCCGCCGTCGACGCCTTCGGCCACCTCGACGTGCTGGTCAACAACGCGCACGCCTCCCGTCAGGCCCCACTGTTGCAGACCACCGGCGGCATGATGGACCTGTCGTTCAACACCGGCTTCTACCCCACGTTCTGGCTCATGAAGGCCGCGCATCCGCACCTGGCGGCGCAGGACGGCTCGGTGATCAACTTCGCCTCCGGCGCCGGGATCGACGGTAGCGCCACCCAGGCGTCCTACGCCGCCGCCAAGGAGGCGATCCGCGCGATCAGCCGGGTGGCCGCCAACGAGTGGGCGCGCGACGGGATCAACGTCAACGTCATCTCACCGCTCGCGCTCACCGAGGGCGTCGAGGCGTACATCGAAGCGAACCCGGGGATCGAGGAGAAGCTGCTCGCGGGCACCCCGATGCGGCGATTCGGCGACCCCGAATCCGACATCGGGCGGGTCGCCGTGTTCCTGGCCAGCGACGACGCGTCCTATATGACCGGGCAGACGATGATGGTCGACGGCGGCAGCCTCATGCTCCG
>NZ_BCSL01000023.1:0-56206 GCF_001570845.1 Dietzia papillomatosis NBRC 105045
TCGGCCGCGGCGGCCGGCGCCACTGCCGGGGTGCGTCGCGCGGACTTGGCGGTGACCACGGCCGCGCAGGCGACGAGCGTGCCGGCGAGGATCGCCACCAGGTAGCCCCAGACCGGGTTGATGGCGAACACCACGAACAGGCCGCCGTGGGGCGCATACGACTCCACGGAGAACGCCATGATCAGCGCGCCGGTCACGGCGCCGCCGGCCATCATCGACGGGATCACGCGCAGCGGGTCGGCGGCGGCGAACGGGATGGCGCCCTCGGAGATGAAGCTCGCGCCCAGCAGGAACGCGGCGCGGCCGTTCTCCTGCTCGGCCGGGCTGAACAGCCGCTTGCGCACGACGGTGGCCAGGCCCATCGCCAGCGGCGGGACCATGCCGGCGGCCATCACCGCTGCCATGATCCGCAGCGTCGCGGGGTTGTCGGCGACCAGTCCGGCGGTGGCGAACGTGTATGCCGCCTTGTTGACGGGCCCGCCCAGGTCGAAGCACATCATCAGACCCAGGATCACGCCGAGCAGGATCACCGAGGAGCCGGTCATGCCGCCGAGCCAGGACTCCATGGCCTCGGTGAGCGCGGCCAGCGGGCGGCCGAGCAGGAGGAACATGAGCAGACCGATCGCGAGCGAGCCGATCAGCGGGATGAGCACGACGGGCATGAGGCCGGACAGCCAGCGCGGGGTCTTCCACGTGGTCATCCAGCGCACGAGGTAGCCGGCGAGGATGCCGGTGACCAGGGCGCCGATGAAGCCGGCACCGAGGGTCGCGGACAGCGCACCGCCGACGAAGCCCGGGGCGATGCCGGGGCGGTCGGCCAGGCCGTAGGCGATGTACCCCGACAGCACGGCGATCATGAACCCCATCGCCGCCTGGCCGATCGCGAACAGCACTGCGCCGATGTAGAGGCGCAGGCCCGCGTGGGTGAGGGCCTCGGCGCCGGCGGTGCCGGCGGAGACGATCTCGCCGTCGAGGTACCAGACCTCGCCGGGCAGGTCGGTGAGCGTGAACGAGGTGGACAGTTCTTGCCACACGAACGCGACGTCGTAGCCGGCGAAGAGGAAGCCGAGCGCGAGGAGCAGGCCGCCGGCAGCGACGAACGGGATCATGTAGGACACGCCGGTCATCACCGCGCGCTGCAGTCCGCGGGCCCAGTGCTCGTCGGCGCCGGACGCGCCCGACGCGGCGGTCCCCGAGCCGTCGCCGTTGTCGGCCGACACGCGACGGGCGCGGGGGTCGCGCGCGGCGGCCAGCGCCTCGTCGAGGACTCGGTCGGGGGCGTCGATGGCCTTCTTCACGCCGTACTCGACGACGGGCTTGCCGGCGAAGCGGCCGCGGTCGCGGACGCCGACGTCGGTGGCGAACACGACCGCGTCGGCCGCCTCGATCACGCCCGGGTCGAGGGCGGTGGCGCCCGCCGAGCCCTGGGTCTCCACCTGCAGATCGACGCCACGCGCCTGCGCGGCCTGGGCCAGGGAGTCGGCGGCCATGTAGGTGTGGGCGATGCCGGTGGGGCAGGCGGTCACCGCGACCAGGCGCAGCGGCGCGTCGCCACCACCGTCGGTTGTGGTCGCCGCCCCGCCGCCGGACGCCGTGGGGGCGGGCGCCGACGAGGACGACGAGGCCTTCTGCTCCTGCGCGGCGAGCACCTTCTCGATGGCCGCGACCGCGTCCTCGGCCGTGGCGGCCGCCCGGAGGGAGTCCACGAACTCGGCCCGCACGAGGTTCCGCGCGAGCGTGGCGAGCAGCTTGAGGTGTTCCTTGCCGCCGCCGGCGGGGGCGCCGATCATCAGTACGAGGTCAGCGGGTCCGTCCTTGGCGCCGAAGTCGACGGGCGGGTCGAGTCGGGCGAACGCGAGGCTCGGTGAGGTCACGGCCTCGGACTTGCAGTGCGGGATCGCGATCCCGCCCTTCATGCCGGTGGCCGCTTTGTCCTCTCGGGCGAGGAGGTCGCGCACCAGGGTGTCGTGGTCATCGGCGCGGCCGGCGTCGACGAGGGTCCGGGCCAGCGCCCGGATCACCTCCTGCTTGGTGCCGCCGAGGTCGGCGTCGAGCCGCACGGTGGCGGTCTCGATGATGGGCTGGTTCATGGCCGTGCTCCGTGTCGTGGTGAGAAGGGGTTCGCGGTGAGAAGGGGTGGGGCGGTGAGAAGGGGTTCGCGGTGAGAAGGGGTGGGGCGGGAACGGGGACCTCAGTCGAGGCGCCTGAGCGTGGCGCGGAAGGTGGCGGGGTCGAGGCCCAGCGGTAGTCCGGTGCCGGGCAGGGAGGCGGCCACGCTGCCGTGACCGACGGCCCATGCGAGACGGTCCCGCGGCGGGAGTCCGCGGGCCCCGGCGAGCAGATATCCCGCGAGCGCGGAGTCGCCGGCCCCGACCGTGGACCTGACCCGGACGGCGGGGGCGTTCGCGAACCACGTCTCGTCGTCGTCGACCAGGACTGCTCCGGCACCGCCCAGGGTGACCAGGACCGCGCCGACGCCGCGCTCACGCAGGGCGCGTGCGGCAGCGACCACAGGTCCGGTGTCACCGTCGACGGCGCGTCGTTCCAGCTCCGCGCCGTCGACGCCGGCGAGCTGGCCGAGCTCCTCGCCGTTGGGTTTGACCAGGTTCGGCGCGGCGTCCGGGAGTCGCGCGGCGAGGGCTGCCAGGGGCGCGTCGGAGGTGTCGACGGCGAGGCGCGCCCCCGCCGGACGCAGGGCGGTGACCAGGTCGGCGTAGAAGTCGTCCTCCACGCCGCGCGGCAGGGATCCGCACAGCACCACCCACTGCGCGTCGCGGGCGAGGTCGGCGATCGTGGACCGGACCCGGTCGAGCGTGGCGGCATCGAGCTCGGGGCCAGGGGAGTTGATCTTGGTGGTGGTGCCCTCGGGGTCGGCGAGGGTGAGGTTGATCCGCACGGCCCCGGTCGTCGGCATCACGGATGTCGCGACGCCGGTCGCGGCGCACATCGTCACGAACGGGTCCTCGGGAGGCGCGGGGAACACCGCGCGCGCCTCCACCCCGCCGGCAGCCACCACACGTGCGACGTTGACGCCCTTTCCGCCGGGTGAGTCGTCGACGGCCGCTATGCGATTGACCCCGCCCACGGCGAGCGGCGCCGGCAGCTGCGCGGTGCGGTCCACCGACGGGTTCATGGTGAGCGTGACGATCATGGCAGCACGACCTCGATTCCGTGGGTGTCCAGCGCGGCGGCGAGCGGGCCGGGCGGGGGTGAGTCGGTGACCAGCACATCGATCTGGTCGAGGCGGGCGAACGAGACGAGGAACTCGTGGCCGAACTTGCTCGAGTCGGCGAGCACCGCCACCCGCCGCGCGGCGCCGCACATGGCGTTCTTCACCGCCGCCTCGTCCGGGTCCTGGGTGGTGAGGCCGCGGTCGGGGTGGAGGCCGTTGGCGCCGACGAACGCCACGTCCACGCGGATCGCCTCCAGCGCCCGGAGCACCGACGCGCCCACGCACCCGCCGGTGAGGCCGCGGACCGTCCCGCCGAGCACGTGCAGGTCGTCGGTCGCCGCGCGGTGCAGGCCGTCGGCGACGGGGACCGAGTTGGTCATGACCGTCAGCCCGTGGTCGGCGGGCAGCGCCTCGGCGAGGGCCGCGGTGGTGGAGCCGGCGTCGACCAGCACGGTCCCGCCGGCGGCGGGCAGCAGGCGCAGTGCGGCCCGGCCGATCGCGGTCTTGGCCTCGACGTTCTCCGACCGGCGCGCGGCGAGGGTCCGCTCCACACGACCACCCGGGACCGCGCACACCGCGCCGCCGTGCGTGCGCTCGAGGTGGCCCTCTGATTCCAGGACCGACAGGTCGCGGCGGATGGTCTCGGCGCTCACGTCGAGGTCGGCGGCGAGTTCGGCCACGGTGACCCGCCCGGACGCGGCGAGGGTCTCCGTGATGCGCCGTCGTCGCTCGCTGCCATACATGGTGAGCCTTTCGCCTGTGACCGAGTGTGTTGGATTCTGCCCGAAACGGTTGGAAAGTCAAGCGGTCTTAGTTATTCTCGTCACAGAACCACTCGATCGGCCGGGCGCGGGTGCCCGGTCCGCTAGGAGCTCTCAATGACGCAGCAGTCGAAGGCCGGGGCGGTCATCCGCGGCACCGGCGTGGTCGCCGGACTCGCCCACGGGCCCGCCCGATGGGTGGTCCGGCCCGACGCCCTTGACGGGCCCGCCCCGGCCGCCGCCCCGGACACGCCGGGCGCGGTGGACCAGGAGGCCGTCGAGCGCGGCCGGGAGCGCTTCGCTGCCGCGGCCGCCACCGTCGCCGACCGCCTCGACCAGCGGGCCGCCCTGGCGACCGGCGTCAGCGCCGAGGTGCTCACCGCCAACGCCGTCCTCGCCCGCGACCGCGGCTGGGCCAAGGAGGTCACCAAGCAGCTGAAGAAAGGCGTGGCGGTCGAGGCCGCGGCGGTCGCCGCCACCGAGAGCTTCGCCGCGAAGTTCGCCAAGATCGGCGGCCGGCAGGCCGAACGCATCACCGACCTGCGCGATCTCTGCGCCCGGGTGGTCGCCGAACTGCGCGGCCTGCCCGAGCCAGGGATCCCCGCCTTCGACGAACCCGGCATCCTCCTGGCCGACGACCTCGCCCCCGCCGACACCGCCGGCCTCGACCCGGCCCTCGTGCTGGCGATCGTGTGCGAGCATGGCGGCCCCACCTCCCACACCGCGATCATCGCCCGCCAGCTGGGCATCCCCTGCATGGTCGCCGCAGTGGGCCTGTCCGCCGTCGCCGACGGCACCCGCGTGCTCGTCGACGCCGCCGCGGGCACAGTCACCGTCGAGCCCGAGGAGGGGCCGGCCGTGGCGGCGGCCGAGGCGGACCGGCGGAACCGCGCCGCGGCGGCGGCCTGGACCGGACCCGCAGCACTCGCCGACGGCCACGCTGTCTCCCTGCTCGCCAACGTCCAGGACGGCGACGGCGCGGAGGCGGCCGCCGCCGGCCCGGCCGCGGGCGTCGGCCTGTTCCGCACCGAGCTGGCGTTCCTCGACCGGGCCGACGAGCCGACCCACGACGAGCAGGTCGCGCTCTACGCCCGCGTGCTCGGCGCCTTCCCCGACGCGCGCGTCGTCACCCGGACCCTCGACGCCGGCTCGGACAAGCCGCTCGCGTTCGCCGGGATGACCGAGGAGGACAACCCCGCCCTCGGCGTGCGCGGGATCCGCGTGGACCTGCTCGACCGCGGGCTACTGGACCGCCAGCTCGACGCCCTCGCGGCGGCCGGCCGGCAGGTCGGCGGAGCGCAGTCCTCACCGTGGGTGATGGCGCCGATGGTGGCCACCGTCCACGAGGCCCGCGACTTCGCCGACCGCTGCCGCGGCCGGGGCCTCACGCCCGGGATCATGGTCGAGGTGCCGTCCGTCGCCGTGGCGGTGGACCGCTTCCTGCCGCACGTGGACTTCCTGTCCGTCGGCACCAACGACCTCACCCAGTACGTCATGGCAGCCGACCGGATGTCCCCCGACCTGGCCGCCCTCACCGATCCCTGGCAGCCCGCGGTGCTGCGACTCATCCGCACGGTCGCCGACGCCGCCGGCCGTTCCCCCGACGGCCGGTCGATCCCGGTGGGCGTGTGCGGCGAAGCGGCGGCCGACCCGGACCTCGCCTGCGTCCTGCTGGGGCTCGGCGTCACCTCGCTGTCGGTGGCCACCGCCGCCCTCCCCCACGTCGGCGCCGCGCTGGCCGGGGTCACGCTCGAGCAGTGCCGCGAGTTCGCCCGGATCGCGCTCGACAGCGACACGGCCCGCGACGCCCGGGACGCGGTCCGCGCCGCCCGCGGCTGAGGGGGCGCCGGGTACGCGGGCGGCGTCAGCGGAGCGCCACTTCGAGGACCTCCGCGAACACCATTGGCTGGTCTACACTTGACGCCTGTCAACGACAAGAGTGTCCAGATCAGGACTCCGCCTTCGTCGCCACACCGAGAATCACGAGGTCTCACATCATGAATCCGCTGGTCGCCCCCGGTCGTGAAACCCTGTTCCGGTCGCTCGACGTCCGCTCCCTGCACCTGGCCAACCGCCTGGTCATGTCGCCGATGACGCGGATGGGCTGCCCGGGCGGATTGCCCGACGAGATCAACCGGGACTACTACGCGGCCCGCGCCGCAGGCGGTACCGGGCTGGTCGTCACCGAGGGCATCGGCGTGGACCACCCCACGTCGGTCGACCACTCCGCGATCCCGCGCCTCGACGGTCCGGAGTCCGTGGCGGCGTGGCGCGTGGTGACGGACGCCGTGCACGCCGCGGGCGGCCGGATCATGGCGCAGCTGTGGCACGTCGGTCCGCTGTGGGGCGCCAACGCCCGCTTCGATCGCGGGAGCCGCGACCGCCTCATGGCGATGCACCCCATGCGTCCGTCGGGCCTGTGGGGTACGCCGGGCGTCACCACGTACTCGGATCGGAGCATCGAGCGCTGGTCGCCGGCGGTGGAGCCGATGACCGAGTCGGACATCGCCGACGTGATCGGCGCCTTCGCCCGGTCGGCACGGTATGCCCTCGAGGCCGGGTTCGACGGGGTCACCCTGCACGGCGGCCACGGATACCTGCTGGACGCGTTCGTCTGGGCCGATACCAACCGCCGCACCGACGAGTGGGGCGGCGACCTGGCGGCGCGGAGCCGCTTCCCCGCAGCGGTGGTGGCGGCGATCCGTGAGGCCATCGGCGCGGAGGCGCCGCTGTTCTACCGCTTCTCGCAGCACACGCAGCAGGACTACACGGTCCTCAAGGCCACCGACCCCGACGAACTCGGCGTCTACCTCGGCGCACTCGCCGACGCGGGCGTCGACCTGTTCGACGCGTCGACCAGGCGCTTCAGCGATCCGGCGTTCCCCGACCTGGAGGGTGACGACGGCGAGGTCACCCTCGCCGGGTGGGCCCGCAGGCTCACGGGTAAGCCGGCGGGCGCCGTGGGCGGCGTGGGGATCGGGACGTCCCTGCGCGAGCAGAAGTCGGGCAAGGCGGCCGTGGCGGCGGACAACATCGATTCGGTCGTGGAGCGCATGGAGCGCGGCGAGTTCGATCTCATCTCCATCGGCCGGATGCACCTGGCTGATCCGGCGATCGCCCGGGCCCTACGGGCGGCCGAGCCACTTCCGGAGTTCGACCGCGAGGCGCATGAGGCGCCGCTCCGCGCCCCGGCCTGACAACGATTCCCGCCATTGCGATCCGAACCCCGGCGGGCCCGGCCGGCCGGGACTAACCTGCGGCCATGACCGTCACCGATGAGCTACTCGAGGCCGCGAAGGCCTATCAGTCCGACTTCGACAAGGGCGATCTCCCCATGCCGCCCGGCAGGAAGGTCGCCGTCGTGGCCTGCATGGACGCTCGCCTCAACCCGTACGGCCTGCTGGGCCTGACCGAGGGCGACGCCCACGTCATCCGCAACGCGGGCGGGGTCGTCACCGACGATGTCCTGCGATCGCTCACCATCAGCCAGCGACTGCTCGGGACCGAGGAGATCGTCCTCATCCACCACACGGACTGCGGGATGCTCACCTTCCGGGACGACGACTTCAAGGATCAGATCCAGTCCGACACCGGCCTGCGGCCGCGCTGGGCGCCCGAGTCGTTCCCGGAGCCGGAGGCCGACGTCCGCCAGTCGATCGCCCGCGTGGAATCCGACCCCTTCCTGCTGCACAGCACCGCGGTGCGCGGTTTCGTCTACGACGTGTCCACCGGCGAACTGCGTGAGGTCCAGCGCGAAGAGTAGCCCGCCCGGCACGGCCGTCGACGACTCCGGCGTCATCCCACCGTTGAGGCGGCGCTGGCCGCCGACGCAGGTGGCTGGGTGGGAGACGACTACCTCCGCGCGGCGCGGTGTGCCTATGCTCGACATGAACTACCGACTTCCGGACGCAGGGAAAGACCGGTGAGAATCCGGCGCTGACCCGCAACGGTGTGCCGCTACCACAAGTGGCGGCGAGCCCGATCGCCTGCCCGGAGGCCTGACTCCACCAGTCATCGCCGAGGTCTGCGATCCGGGGTCCTGTCAGGTGACGTGGCGTCCTCGACGCCAGCCGTCCTGCGGGTCTGCCGTGGTCGTCGACCACACGACACGATCCGAGGTCTGATCATGTTCCGTCACCACCCCAGAACCGCGCTGGCCGCGCTGCTCGTGAGCGGCCTGGCGCTCGCCGGCTGCTCCCGGGGCGAGGCGCTCGAGAGCGGTGGCGCGGCCGAGCCCTTCGCCAACCCGGTCACCATCGCCAACTGCGAGCGCGAGGCCACCTACACCGAGCCGCCGCAGCGCATCATCTCGATGAACGACCACGTCACCGAGACCCTCATCCAGCTGGGTGCGGGCGACCGGATCGTCGGGATGGGTTACGGCGATCAGAACGACGTGCTGCCGGAGGTCGCCGACCAGTTCCACGCCATCCCGTCGCTGGCCGAGGAGTACCCCACCTGGGAGCAGATCGTCGACCTCGAGCCCGACCTGGTGGTCGCGGGCATGCGCAGCGCGTTCGACGAGAAGGAGGGCCGCAGCCGCGACGCCCTCGAGTCCGCCGGTATCAACACGTTCCTGTTCTCGGAGTACTGCGGCGAGGGGTTCCCCGACCTGTCGATGCTCGAGACGGACTTCTCCCAGCTCGGTCGTGTCCTCGGCGTCGAGCAGGGGGCACGCGACCTCACGGATCGGATCCGTGGGCGGGTCGAAGACGTCCGCTCCACGCTCGACGCGGCGGGCGTGACCGGCATCCCCACCTTTTTCTACGACAGCGGCGAGGCCGAACCCATGACGATCGGCGGTGTGGGCATCGGCCAGCTCATCGGCGAGTACGCGGGCGCGGACAACATCTTCTCCGAGGGTGACAAGCCGTACCCCAAGACCACCTGGGAGGTCCTCGGCGAGCGTCAGCCGTAGGCGATCGTCGTGCTGGACTACGGCCCGATCAGCGCGGAGGACAAGATCGCCTACCTGCGCGCGCAGCCCGTCATGGCCACCACCCCGGCCATCCGGGAGGACCGGATCGTGGTGGTGCCGCTGGCGGACTTCTTCGAGAGCTCGCGGATGGCGACCTCGGTGGAGACCATCGCCCGCGAGCTGCACCCGCACGCGTTCGGGCAGTGACATGACGTCGGTAGCCGAGAAGCCCGATCGCCGCGAGGGCCGCCGCCCGCCGGCCCGGGCAGGGGCCGACCCCGCCGTCGTGTCCTCCTCCGACATAACGGACCCCGCCGGCACCGCACCCAGCGGCCGCCGGCCCCTCGCGCTGATCTGTCTGCCGCTGCTGGCCGTACTCGTGGTCGCGATCGCGGCGGGCGTCTCGCTGGGCTCGGTGTCCATCCCGTTCGGGGACGTGTGGGCGATCGTGGCGCACCGCCTCGCCCCGGGGTTGTTCGAGCCGTGGTGGACCGACGCCCGGGAGGCGATCGTCCTCGAGTCGCGGCTGCCCCGCGCGCTCATGGCGGCGGCCGTGGGCGCGTCCCTGGCGGTGGCGGGCGGCGTCGCGCAGGCGGTGACCCGCAACCCGCTCGCGGACCCGTACCTGCTCGGGGTCTCCTCGGGCGCGGGCTTCGGCGTCGTCGCCCTCACCGTCCTCGGCGTGGGCGCCGGGGTATGGGGCGTGTTCACCCTGCCCATGGCCGCGTTCGTCGGCGCGCTGCTCCCGCTGGCCGGGGTGGTGCTCGTGGCCCGCCGCGCCCACGACACCACCGCGATCGTGCTGGTGGGGGCGGCCATGACGATGGTCTTCGGTGCGCTCAACACCTTCACGCTGCTGGTCCTGGGCGACGACCACCAACTCGGCACGGTCATGCGGTGGCTGGCCGGAGGGTTCGGCGACGCCGGATGGACGATGGTCTGGGCGCCGATCGCGATCCTCGCCGTCGCCGGCACGGTGGTCATGCTGTGCAGCCGCCACCTGGACCTGCTCCTCACCGGCGACGACGGCGCCACCGCGATGGGCGTCAACGTGCCCCGGTTCCGAATCCTCATGCTGCTGCTCGTCTCGCTACTCACCGCGGGCGCCGTGGCGGTGTCGGGGACCATTGGCTTCATCGGCCTGCTCATCCCGCACCTCGCGGGCTTCCTCACCGGCCGCACTTCGGCGCGCCTGCTGCCCACCGCGGCCCTGCTCGGCGCGGTCGCCCTAGTCCTCGCCGACATCGCCGCGCGTGCGGTAAGCGAGGGCGCCGAGCTGCCGGTCGGTGTCATCACGGGCGTCGTGGGCGGGCCGGTGTTCCTGGCGATGCTGTGGCGCCGCTACGGGAAGGCGTCGATATGACCACCCTCAGCGCGAACCGTGTCTCCGCCCGCCTGGGCGGCCGGCAGATCCTCGACGGCGTCGACCTCACCGTGACCCCCGGCCTGGTCACCGCCCTGGTCGGGCCGAACGGCAGCGGCAAGACCACCCTGCTGCGCGCGTGTTACCGAGCGCTGCCCACCACGGCGGGTCTCGTCACCATCGACGGCGCGGACATCAGCTCGCTGCGCCGCCGCACGCTCGCCCGCACGGTGGGGGCCAGCGCGCAGGAGCCGGTCTCGCTGGGCGGCATCACGGTCCGCGAGTCGGTGCGCCTGGGCCGGACGGTCACCCGCGGGCCGTTCGAGCCCCTCGGCGCCGACGACTCCGCGGTCGTCGAGACCGTCCTCGCGCAGATCGGGCTGACCGAGCTCGCCGACCGGGACGTGCTCGCCCTGTCCGGCGGGGAGCGGCAGCGGGTGTCGATCGCGCGCACCCTCGCCCAGCAGCCCGACGTCCTCCTGCTGGACGAGCCGACCAACCACCTCGACCTCCACCAGCAACTGTCGGTCCTGGCGCTGTTGCGCGAGCTCGCGGCCGGCGGCCTGGCGGTGCTGCTCACGCTCCACGACCTGCGCATGGCCGTCGAGTACTGCGATGCCGTCGCCGTTCTACACCGCGGTCGGCTCGTCGCGACGGGCGCGCCGGAGGAGGTCCTGGACGCCGCCGTGCTGCGGGAGGTGTTCGGCGTGCGCGGCCAGGTGCGGGCGGGGTCGGACGGTCGCCGAACGCTCGACGTGGTGGGGCTCGCCGATGCGTGACGGAGCGGTGGGTGGCGCGAGCGTGGGTGGCGGGCCGGGGGGTGACGACGGCGACGACGACGAGCTCCGCGCCCCCGGGACCGTGGCGGCAGCGTACGCGGGCGCCTCGACCCTCCTCGGGGACTTCGCCCGCACCATCGAGCACGGCTCGACCGTCCTGCCCGGCGCGGTGCTGACGGACCCGCGGTGGCTGGCCCGGCGGGTGGAGGACACCGGCCGGCGCTGGAACCATGACGATCCGCGGGTGAACGGGACGTTGTGGTGGTATTCGGCCAGCTCGACGCTGGTCGCGGCGCCGCTGGCGATGCTGCTCGCCACCGGACGCGCGCCCGATCCCCGCCCGGGGCGGCTCAGCGTCTCGCTGCAGCCGAACGGCTATCTCCGGTCGGCGCGGTCTGATCGACTCCTGCCGTCGGCCGCGGCCTTCGCCGACGCGCTGGTGGAGGCCCACTCGGGGGTGATCGCCGCCCTCGCGGAGGTCTCGGGCGCGGCACCGCGGGCGTTGTGGGCCATTGCGACGGACTCCATCGCCAATCGCGCGCTCGAGGTGGGCCGCGCCGCAGGCGAGGAGGACCGTGGCGTCGAGCTCGCTCGCGCTGTGTGCCGGCCACCGCTGCTGCCGGCCCGGTTCATCGACGTGGAGGGCACCGAGCGGACACGCCGGTTCGTCCGCCGCAGTTCGTGCTGCCTCATCTATGTGGCCACCGACGGCGGCAAGTGCGCGAGCTGCCCGCGACGAACCCCCGAGGACCGACGGACCGAGCTCCTCCGGCGGGCCTAGCTTCTCGAGCGACGACCACCCCGTGCCGATTGGAGCACCTGTCGAACTCCGGAGCCGGGTGCGACCCCAGACTCAGGCGAGAGGCAATCCGGGCACCAGATCCCCCGCCAGACCGGCGACCGCGCCGATCACCGTGATCGCGGGTGGCGCGACCTGCGCCTCCGCGGCCTGCCGCGCGATCGTCGCCAGCGTGCCGTGCAGGATGCGCTGGGCCGGGGTCGAGCCGTTCTCGATCAGCACCGCCGGGGTGTCCGCGGGCATCGTCTCGGCCAGCAGTTCCGCGGTGATCGCGGGGAGGGTCGTCACCGCCATGAGTAGCACCAGGGTCGTGCCGGAGCGAGCCAGCGCCGCATAGTCGAGCGTCGACTGCGGGTGCCCGGGCGGGACGTGTCCGGAGATCACCGACACCCCTTGAGAAAGCCCGCGGTGGGTGGCGGGCACCCCGGCCAGGGCGGGAACCGAGAACGCCGAGGTCACGCCCGGGATCACCGTCACCGGCACCCCGGCGGCCGTGCACGCGAGATGCTCCTCGGCGCCGCGACCGAACAGGAAGCTGTCGCCGCCCTTGAGTCGCACCACCGTGCGGCCGCGCCGGGCCTGCTCGACGAGGATCCGGTTGATCTCCTCCTGCGGGGTCGCGGGACCGAACGGCACCTTGCCCACACCGATCACCTCGATGCCTGGGTCGAGCTCGTCGAGGATCGACACAGGTCCCAGGCGGTCGGTCACCACCACGTCGGCGGTGCGCACGGCCTCGAGCCCGGCCACGGTCATCAACCCCGGGTCACCCGGCCCGCCTCCGACCAGCGCCACCCGGCCCGGGCACTGCCCGCCGCCGTCGGCCCGGTCGGCGCGATCCTCGCCGGCCGCCGCATTCTCCACCGCCATCAGGCCGTCGTCCCTTCTCCGCGTCGCAACAGGTACACATCCATCACCCAGCCGTGCTCGGCGCGCAGCCGCTCGCGGTGCCCCCGCAGCTCGGCGAGCACGTCGCCGACGCGGCCGGCCACCAGCGTCTCGCCGGCATCGCCGAGGTTGCCGCCCCACCAGATCCGCCAGTCGGCGAACTCGTCGAGCGGCAGGTCCGCGTTGAGCATCACCACCACGTTGTCCGCGCCGGCGGCCACGGCCTCGCGCAGCCGCCGCCCGGTGGTGACGGTGACGGTACCGCCGATCTCGTGCAGCACGATCCGGTGCCGCGCGGCCAGGACCTGCAGCGCCGAGATCCCCGGCAGCACCTCCACGTCCAGCGCCAGGCGGCCGCGCTCGGCGATCCGGTCGAGAATCCGAAGCGTCGAGTCGTAGAACGCCGGGTCGCCCCACACCGGGATCGCCACGTCGCCGGGCCGCGCGGCCATCGCGCGCTCCCACGCCAGTGAGCGCGCCTCGTGCCAGTCCAGGACCACGCCGCGGTAGTCGAGCGGGGTTGAGGTCGACGACGACGAGCGCTCCCTCTCCGGATCAGGCACGCCCACCAGCTCCACGTCCGGTGCGTGCCGGGCGAGCAGCCGCGCCCGGAGATCGACCAGCGGGTCGGCCGGGCCCTTCACGGCGGCGAGGGCATACGCGCTGGCGCGCAGGGCCTCGGCGGCTTCGATGGTGATCTGGTCGAGCCCACCGGAGCCGATGCCCACCACGCGCACCCGCCGCCTGTCACTCGCCATGGGAGTCCTCGAGATCGCCCTCGACGTCGAGGTAGACCTGCCGCATCCGGTTCATGATGTCGGCGTCCGGCTCGGCCCACATTCCGCGGTCGGCGGCCTCGGACAGGCGCTCGATCATCCCGCGCAGCGCCCACGGGTTGGAGGTGCGCAGGAAGTCCTGGGTTTTGTCGTCCAGCACGTACTCCCGGGCGAGGGTGTCGTACATCCAGTCCTGCACCACCCCGGCGGTGGCGTCGAAGCCGAACAGGTAGTCCACGGTGGCGGCGAGCTCGAACGCCCCCTTGTAGCCGTGGCGCTGCATGGCCGCGATCCACCGGGGGTTGACCACCCGGGCGCGGAACACCCGTCGGGTCTCCTCGGCCAGGGTCCGGGTGCGCACGGCGTCCGGGGTGGTGGAGTCGCCCACGTACGCGCGCGGCTCGGCGCCGGTGAGCGCACGCACGGTGGCGATCATCCCGCCGTGGTACTGGAAGTAGTCGTCCGAGTCGGCGATGTCGTGCTCGCGGGTGTCGATGTTCTTGGCGGCGACCGCGATGCGCCGGTAGTTGATGCGCATGTCGTCGGCGGCGGGCACCCCGGCCAGGTCGCGGCCGTAGGCATAGCCGCCCCAGCGGGTGTACACCTCGGCCAGGTCGCGGTCGTCGCGCCAGTTGCCCGCCTCGATGGTCTGCAGGATCCCCGCGCCGTACGACCCGGGCGCCGAGCCGAAGATGCGGGTGGTGGCCCGCCGCCCATCGTGGTGCTCGGCCAGGTCGGCGCGGGTGTGGGCGGCGACGTAGTTGAGCTCGTCCGGCTCGTCGAGCTCGGCGACCATCCGGACGGCGTCGTCGAGCATCGCGATGACGTGCGGAAACGCGTCGCGGAAGAAGCCGGAGATCCGGACCGTCACGTCGACGCGCGGGCGCCCCAGCTCCTCGGTCGGGATCACCTCGAGGCCGGTGACGCGGCGGGAGGCCTCGTCCCACTCCGGGCGCACGCCCAATAGGGCCAGCACCTCGGCGATGTCGTCGCCCGAGGTGCGCATGGCCGAGGTGCCCCAGATCGACAGCCCCACCGAGGCCGGGTAGGAGCCGGTCTCCTCCAGGTGCCGCTCGAGCAGCGAGTCGGCCATGGCCTGGCCGGTGTCCCACGCCAGTCGAGACGGGATCGCCCGCGGGTCCACGGTGTAGAAGTTCCGCCCCGTGGGCAGCACGTTGACCAGGCCCCGCAGCGGGGATCCCGAGGGGCCGGCCGGGATGAACCCGCCGTCCAGGGCGTGCATGACCGCGTCCAGCTCGTCGGCCGTGCCGGCCAACCTCGGTACGACCTCACGGGCGGCGAAGCCGAGCACCTGCGCCACCTCGTCGTCGTCGCCCCCCAGACCGTCCCCACGGTCCCCGGCGTCACCGGACGCACCGGCCCCACGCATCTCGGCCAGGACCTCGGGCACGGCGGCCACGTCCCAGTCGCGCGCCTCCATGGCCTCCACCAGCGCGCGTGCTCGCGCCTCGACGCGGTCGACCTCCTCGGTCGGCGCGCCCTCGGCCAGGCCGAGCGCGCGGCGCAGGCCCGGCACCGCGCCGGACTGCCCGCCCCACACCTGGGACGCGCGCAGGATGGCCAGCACCAGGTTGACCCGCGCCTCGCCGTCGGGCGCCTGGCCCAGGACGTGCAGGCCGTCGCGGATCTGGACGTCCTTGATCTCACACAGCCAGCCGTCCACGTGGAGGAGGAAGTCGTCGAACTCCTCGTCATCGGGACGCTGCTCCAGGCCCAGGTCCTCGTGCATGTGCGCGGCCTGCATGAGGGTCCAGATCTGCGCGCGGATGGACGGCAGCTTGGCCGGGTCCATCGCGGCGATGTTGCCGTACTCGTCGAGCAGCTGCTCGAGCCGCGCGATGTCGCCGTACGACTCCGCGCGGGCCATGGGCGGGACCAGGTGGTCGACGATCGTGGCGTGCGCGCGTCGCTTGGCCTGCGCGCCCTCGCCCGGGTCGTTGACGAGGAAGGGGTAGATCAGCGGCAGGTTCGCGATGGCCGCGTCCGTGGCGCAGTCCGCCGAGAGCGCGGCGTTCTTGCCCGGCAGCCACTCCAGCGAGCCGTGCTTGCCGATGTGCACCAGCGCGTGCGCGCTGAAGCCGTGGGCCAGCCAGCGGTAGGCGGCCAGGTAGTGGTGGGACGGCGCGAGCTCGGGGTCGTGGTAGATCGCCACCGGGTTCTCACCGAAGCCGCGGGGCGGCTGGATCAACAGGACGACGTTGCCCGCTTGAAGGGTGGCCAGGACGATCTCGCCGGCGTCGTTGACGAACAGGGTGCCCGGCGCCTCGCCCCACGCCTCGACCATCTCGTTGCGCAGAGTCGCGGGCAGGTCGGCGGTCCAGCGCAGGTAGTCCTCGGTGGAGATGCGGACGTGGCTCTCGGTGAGCTGGGCCGTGGTGAGCCACTCCTCGTCCTGGCCGCCCGCGTCGATGAGGGCGTGGATGAGGGCGTCGCCGGCGGCGGTGTCGGTGGCGTAGGCCTGCTCGTCGAGGAACTTCGCGACGGGTCCGTCCGCCGGGCCCAGGTCGTAGCCGTCCTCGCGCATCCGCCGCAGGAGGCGAATGGTGGACGCGGGGGTGTCCAGGCCGACGGCGTTGCCGATGCGGGAGTGCTTGGTCGGGTACGCCGACAGGACCAGCGCGATCTTGCGGTCAGCGGGCGCGACGTGGCGCAGCCGGGCGTGGGCCACGGCGATCCCGGCCACGCGCGCGCACCGCTCGGGGTCGGCGACGTAGCGGGGCAGGCCGTCGGCGTCGATCTCCTTGAACGAGAACGGGGCGGTGATGATGCGACCGTCGAACTCGGGGATCGCGATCTGGTTGGCCGAGTCCAGCGGGTTGACGCCGTCGTCCGACTCCGACCAGTCGTCGCGGCCCCAGGTCAGGCACAGGCCCTGCAGCACGGGGATGTCCAGGGCGGCGATGCGCTCGACGTCCCACGCCTCGTCGTCGCCACCCGCGCTGGCGGTCCCGGGCGTGGTGCCGCCGGCCGCCAGTACGGTCACGACCAGCGCGTCCAGCGTGCCGAGCGCGTCGAACAGCTCGTCGGGCGCCGAGCGCAGGGAGCCGGCGAAGATCGGCACGCCCACCCCGCCGGCGGCGTCGATCGCGTCGGCCAGCGCGTGCGCGAATCCGGAGTTCCCGCTCACCTCGTGGGCGCGGTAGTAGAGCACGCCCACGCGGGGGCCGCCCGGCGACTGGTCAGACCCGCCCGCGTTCTCCCAGGTCGCGTCGCGGGAATCGCGGCGTTTGTGACCACTCGCCGGGGAGTCGGCGCCCGGCCGCTCCGGCATCCCCCACACCGGCACGCTCACCGGCGGCTCGAAACCGGCGCCGGTGAGCAGCACCGTGTCGGAGAGGAAGGCGTGCAGCTGCGCGAGGTTGGTCGGCCCGCCCTCGGCGAGATAGCGGTGGGCCTCGGCGGCGGTCCCGATGGGGACGGTCGACAGTTCCATGAGGTCGGCGTCCGGGGTCTGCTCACCGCCCAGCACCACCACGGGCACGCCCGCGCCCAGGACGGCGGCGAACCCGTCATCCCACGAGCGACGCGAGCCGAGAATGCGGACCACCACCAGGTCGGCGCCGGTGATCAGGGCGGGCAGGTCGGACTCGACGTCCAGGCGCGACGGGTTGCCGAGTGTGAACTCGGCGCCGGATTCGCGCGCGGAGAGCAGGTCCGTGTCGGAGGTGGACAGTAGTGCGATGCGGGGCACGTCGGAGCGTGCCGGGGCGTCATCAGGGGACGCCGAACGCCGGTCGGGGCGCATGTTCTTCTCCAAACCCTCGTGGAACATGTCGCCGTGGCCGGTCTCCTGGCTTCCGCATCAACGCCGCGCGACCGACCTTCCCGGGCTCCCGCCCAGTGGCCTCCGCCCCACGCGTGGGACGGACGAGGGTCGCGTGGCTCCGCGACTACAGTGGCGAGGGCCGCGCCGGCTTTTCCTCCGGCTTCCCGAGCACCACGGCACGGGCGAGCCTATCCGCCGTCCCGCCCGGACCACCCTTCGCCCTCGGAAGCCACCCCGGCTCGGCTGCCGGCGCTCTCACCGCCCGCGCTGACCTTCCTACCCCGTGCTCGCCGTGCTTAGACTCGGCGTGTGCCAGCTGATCGGGCGAGGACCGAGCTCCCCCCGGTCATGACCACGATCGTGGGCGTGACCGTGGCGCTGGTCAGTGGCATCTTCGGCATCAGCGCGCACGGGCTCGCGGCGGACATGGGCCCGGTCTCGTTCGCCCAGGCGCTCACCGTGGCAGTCACCAGCGCCGGGATCGGCGCCGCCACCGCCGCCGCAGCCCGCTACCGGTTCCCGATCCTCGCCTCGGCGTCAGGACTGATCACCGGGCAGGGCGCCGTCCACATCGCGATGTCCGGCGGGCACTCGCACCACGGGTCCGGCTCGCACCCGCCGGGCCACCACGGCACCGACCCCGCGGCGCTCCGGGCCGCGATGGACACCGCCGCCCACGATGCGCTGGCCTCCGCAACAGCGTTGATGACGCCCGTCATGCTCGCCGCGCACATCGCCGCGATCGGCTCTGCACTACTGGTCATCGCTGCTCTCGCCGGCGCTCTGGCCTGGGTGTCCGCCCGGTCGATGCCGCCGATATCGACAGCGCACCTCGTCGCCGTCGTCGCCGTCGTCCCGGTCCCGCGCGGCGCCGACGCGCCGCTCAAGCGCTACCTGGTCTCCCGCGGTGGGACCAGAGCGCCGCCCGCTGCCGCATAGTCGCAGGTCCCGCACCCGCCGACGCGCGCCACGCCGCGCTCGGGCGGTGCGGTGACATGTCCGGGAGCGGCGCGCGGTGGATCCACCGTCCCCGCCTCCCGTGTCTCACCCGCAGCGGCCGTCAGATCGTCCCGCTGCGCCCACTCGGGCACCGATTCCTTCCCGCCCCGCTCGGCCAGCCAGCGCCGCGCGCAGCCGGGTCTCCGGGTGCCCGCACTCACCGACCTCGCGGCCGCGCACGCCGCTCTCCGCAGACCAGCTCCGTGCTGCCCGGCGGGTAGTACCGACCCGCTCGCGGACCGCCTGATCCCGAAGGGATTCGCCTCTCATGACCGCCACCCATCCGGCCGAGCGCCACACCCGCGACCCCGGTGCTGCCGAACCGGCCCCGCCCGCGCGGCCCCTCTCCGCGCAGCTGGGCGCGATCCTCACCCGCGTCCACTTCTATGCGGGCCTGTTCGTCGCACCGTTCCTCGTCATCGCCGCTCTGTCCGGGGCCCTGTACGCGCTGTCCCCGACACTGGAGCGGCTCGTCTACGCCGAACAACTGACCGCGCCACCCGCGTCCACCGCACTCAGTCTGGAGCAGCAGATCGACGCCGCGCAGGCGCAGTTCCCGGAGCTCGCCGTGGTCCAGATCTGGCCTTCCGACGAGCCCGGCACCACCACCCGGATCCTGTTCGCCGACCCCGCGCTGGACGACGGTCTCAACCGCGCGGTGTTCGTGGACCCCGCCACCGGTGACGTGCGCGGCGACCTGAGCAGCCATTCGGGACTGGGCGAGCTCCCGCTGCGGAGCTGGATCTCCAGCCTGCACCGGGATCTCCACCTCGGCCCGCCCGGCGAGCTCTACTCGGAACTCGCCGCATCCTGGCTGCTGGTCCTGGGGCTCAGCGGAATTGTGCTGTGGTGGCGGAAGGTCCGGTCGACCCGTCACGGGAGGGCCGCAACCACCCGAACACTGCTGCGGGGCTTCCCGGCCCGTCCCGGCTCCCGCCAGAAGGCCATGAGCCTGCACGCCGCGCTCGGCACCTGGTTCGCGATCGCGATCCTCGGCATCGCGGTGACCGGCCTGACCTGGTCGGCGTTCGCCGGAGCCAACGTGGACACGGTCGTGGAGAAGATGAACTGGCGCTCGGATCCGCTGCAGACCTCCCTGGTCGCCGGCGCCGCGACGGACGGGGACGAGCACGCCGGGCACCTGGGGCACGGTTCGGCGGTTTCCGCCTTCGAGGTGCCGGTCGATCAGGTGCCGGTGGTCCTGGCCGCGGCGCACCAGGCCGGTCTCGAGGGCCCGGTGCAGATGGTCCCGCCGGCTGATCCGCACACGGCGTGGTCGGTGAGCGAGCGGTGGGTGCCGTGGACGTTCAGCTCCGATGCTGTGGCTGTGGACGGAGCCACCGGGCAGGTCGTCGACCGTCTCGACTTCCGCGACCTCTCGCTGTACTCGAAGCTGTCCTCGTGGGGCATCTACCTGCACATGGGCATGCTGTTCGGCCTACCGTTGCAGATCGCCCTCGCCGCAACCGCCCTGACGATCGTCGCGCTGACCGTCCTGGGGTATCGGATGTGGTGGACGCGTCGCCCGACGCGCGGGGGCCTGCCCGCCGGTCTGGGCGGGGTCACCGGCCATCGCTGGCCGGCGTATCTCATCGCCGGGGTTCTTGCCGTGGCCGTGGGGCTGTTCCTGCCGTTGCTCGGCGCGTCTCTCGCGCTGTTCGTCGTCGCTGACCTGCTGATATCGCTGCGGCGGTCCGTCGCCGCGAAGCGGCACGCCGAGATCGGGTCCACCACGTAGCGCTCGCCCCTGCCTGCCGGCGCGGAAGCAACGGCAGGCCGGGGCGGAAGCAACGGCAGGCCGGGGCGGCCCTCTCTCCCGGGCCGGGATGCCCTACCCCCGGGTGAGATTGCCCCTCAGAGCCAGTCGTTGCCCCCGAGCTGCAGCTCAGTGACGTCAAGCTGCGGCGTCAGGCCCGTCTCGGGGGCGAGCCCGTGCTTCTCCAAGACGGCGCGGATCGTCTCGGCGGCGTCGATGTTGAGGGGGCTGGAGACCCACATGCCGTAGGGCAGGTTGACGAAGCGGTTCTCGCGGACCGCCTTGAGGTCTCGGCTGGCGGGGTGCGCCTTGAGTGCGGCGATCTTGTCGTCGACGGTCTGCTCGCCGTAGTCGACGAACGCGATCATGTCCGGGTCCTCGGCGGCCAGGCGCTCCCAGCTGACACTTGTCCAGGTGTCGGCCACGTCCTCGGTCGCGCTGCGTGCGCCCGCCGCGTCGATGATCCCCTGAGGCCCGCCGAAGGAGCCGGACGACAGGATGGTGTCGCTGGTGCTGTCGACCAGGAAGATGGTGGGCCTGCCCTCGGGCGCGGGCAGAGCCCGGAGCGCTTCGAGCCGTTCAGCCACGTCGTCGGCGGCCGCGGCACCGGTCTCCGCGTTCCCGGTGATGATCCCGATGTTGCGCAGGTCGGTATCCAGAGCCTCCCACGGATCCATGGTGCCGCGCTGCACCTCGCCCTCGGCCTGGCGGCACGCCTCCGAGAGCTGGTAAACGCCGATGCCGTGCCCGGCGAGGATGTCCGGCGTCAGGCCCCGGGAGTCGGAGAATCCGTAGTTCCAGCCGGCGAACATGACGTCCGGCTCCGCGGCCACGACGTTCTCCAGGGTCGGGCCCTTGCCCGTCACCTCATTGAGCTGGTCGTACTGGTCACCGTACGCCAGACGCAGCAGGTCCTCGTCCTCCGAGGCGGCGGCCACGGCCGCGAGCTGATCGATAGCTCCCGCGGACAGGGCGATGGAGATGATCCCCGAGTCGTAGGCGAACAATTCGTCGACAGTCTCGGGGTAGGTCACCTCCTCGCCGCAGTTGACCACGGTGACCTCTCCCCCGGTGCCGCCGTCGGCGGAGTTCGTGGCATCGGAACCGCATGCGGAGGCCAGGGCCAGGGTGATCGCCAGGGCGGGGCCTGCTGTGATGACTGAACGCTTCATTGCTGATCTCTACTTTCTGTGGTGACCGCGTCCCCGATGAGCAAGTGGGGTCGGCCGGTTCGTGGGTGGGCGACGATGTCGCCGTTGACGCCGAAGACCCCGTCCAGGAGGTCGGCGGTGAATATCTCGACGGGTGGCCCGTAGGCGACGATCCGCCCGTCATCGACCACGGCGACCGCATCGAAGTGACGGAGCACCAGGTCGAGGTCGTGGATCGCGGCCACCACCGTGGAGTGCAGGCTGTCCAGCGCGTCCATGAGCCGGAGTCGCCAGGCGGCGTCGAGGTGGTTGGTGGGTTCGTCGAGCATGAGCAGCGGGGTCTGCTGGGCGAGGGTTCGGGCCAGGACGACCCGGTGGCGCTCGCCTCCGGAGAGCCGGGTGCAGGACTGGTCGCCGCGGCCGGCCAGGCCGACGGTGTGGAGTGCCCGGTCGACGATCTCCTTCTCGCCCTCCTCGCCGAGTGCCCACGGGGTGCGGTGTGGGGTCCTGCCGAGCGCCACCGCTTCGGCGAGGGTGAGTTCCGCCGAGGGGGCTTCTTCCTGCCCCTGGACCGCGATGAGCAGCGCGCGCTGCCGGGACCGCATCCGGTGCACATCGAGACCGTCCACGGTCACCGATCCCTGCACCGGGGCATCCAGGCCGGCCAGGACCCGCAGCAGGGTCGACTTGCCCGCGCCGTTCGGCCCGACCAGGGCGAGGCGGGAGCCGGCGGGGACGTTGAGGTCGACCCCGGAGACGATGACTCTCTTCCCTCTGGCGCAGGACACGTTCTGCGCGACCAGGTGCGCGCTGGCGGCCTGCGTCATGACGCGTTCCCGAAGGTGTAGGCGCGGCGGCCCATGAGCAGCAGGAATACGGGGGCGCCGATGATCCCGGTGACGATGCCCAGCGGCATCTCCTGCGGGGCGGCGACGACCCGGGAGATCACGTCCACCCAGACCAGGAAGAGCGCACCTGCCGCGGCGGCCACGGGGAGCATGGCGCGGTGGGTCGCCCCCACGACGAGCCGGGCGGCGTGGGGGATGATGAGCCCCACGAACCCGACGCCGCCAGCCACGGCGACGAGCACCCCCACCAGTAGTCCCTGGGACACGAAGAGCCCGATCCGCAGGGCCCGCACGGGCACGCCGAGCGAGGCGGCGGTGTCCGATCCGGTTGCATAGGCGTCCAGCCAGGAGTGCACTGCGAGCCCGACGGCCAGCGCGAGCGCCACGACCACCGCGGCGAGCGGGATCTTGGCCCAGGTCGCTCCGGCCACGCTGCCGAGCATCCAGTGCATGACAGTCTCCGCCGAGCGCGAATCGGTGGCGATGAAGACCAGGAACGAGGAGATGGCGGTGAACGCCGAGGAGAGCACCACGCCGGCCAGGATGAGCCGCAGCGCGGTGAGCCCGCCGGTGGCGGTGGCCACCGCGTAGACCAGCAGGGTGGCACCAAGCGCGCCGACGAGTGCGCCGCCGGAGAGGGCCCAGATGCCGAGCCCGCCCAGGAAGCCCATGGTGATCACCGCGGTGGCTCCCACTGCGGCGCCCGCCGAGACGCCGAGGAGATACGGGTCGGCGAGCGGGTTGCGCACGAGGGTCTGCATCGCTGCGCCGGCGAGCGCGAGACCGGCCCCCACCAGCGCCCCGAGCACAGCTCGGGGGAGCCGTAGGTCGAGGATGATGATGGAGTGCGCGCGCTGGGCCTCGCCTCCGGTCATCGCCGCCCACACCGTCCGCCACACATCACCGACCGGGATGTGCTCGGCGCCGAAGGCCACCGAGGTCACGACGCTGATCGCCGTGAGGATCGTGAGCACGATCGCCAACGGGACGGGCGGGATCCTGCGGGCGGAGCGGACCGAGGCCGCGGGTGGTCCGGCGCGTCGGGCGGCCCCCGCCCTCACCACTCTCACCGGGTGCTGCTCCCCGCTCGGGCCCGGGCGGGTGTGTGGCGGAGGCGCTGTCGCACGCGCCGCTCTCCCTCGCTGAGCCGTGGGCATGACGCGCATTCGGTCTTGTCCGACCCCAGCCGGATGAGGCAGCAGGTGTGTCGGTCGTGAACCAGTGCGGGCGGGTTGTCCAGCCGCACCAGCGTCACCAGTGGCCGCTCGCTCAGGGACTTGGCGACGACGCGGGCGCCGTTCTCGACCGCGGCCCGTCGGGAGGTGGGAACGGTCCGGAAGCCGACCCCGAAGGCGCCGGCGCACGACGCCGCCACGCCCCCGAGGGCGGCGCGACGGGTCACGGTCCCGGCGGCCACGCATGCCTCCACCAGCGGAGTCACGTGGTGACGGAGCACGTCGACCAGCGCGGTGGGGTCCGGGCCGCATCCCACCACCGGCGTACCGGGGATCGACACCTCGACGGTGGCACCGGCTGCGTCGAGGTGGGCCCACCAGCGCTCGTGCGCCGGGTCGAGGAGGGTGCCGTCTGCACACCAGGCCGCCACCATGAGGCCAAGGGCCCGGCCCGTGTAGTGCTGGAGTGAGCACAACAGTCCGGGCGCCAGGTGGGAAGTGCCCAGGTGCGTGGAGTAGCGCTGCCCGATCTCGCGCCACGAAGCCGGGTCACGAAGCTCGACGGCGCTCCGCCACGCCGGGTCGTCGTGATCGGGTCTGGATCGGTGGGGCACGGGGTATGCCGCGAGTGCCCGTTCGGCTTCAGCACTGATGCCTGTGCCTACGGGCTCATACGTGGGGTACACGTGTGGCCTTATCTCTTCAAAACCTGTGCGCGAGGTTCGCTCGGATGTCGCGGAACCGACAGGTATTCGGACTCGGGATCGACCCTCCCCGGCGCCTTCCCGGAAATCGCTTCCAGTGGCCTCGTGCCGGTTCGGTACCCCACACCGCTGCGCGCCAGTCCCGGATTCTCACCGGGTTCCCTGGCATCCGTCGGTCTCTGTCGAGATCGGCCGGATGCGGTCAGTTCCGCGCTCAGGGTAGCAGTGTGATCGCCGCGAGCCCGGGGGGCACCGTGCCAGGGGCGCCGCCGGTGCCACACTGTCTGCCGTGAGCACCCCCGATCCGATCCGCCGCACGCGCGGCGACCTGTGCCCCGGCGTCCTGCGTCCGTGGCCGGCCGCCGATGGCGCCCTTGTGCGCCTGCGCGTCCCGGGCGGCCGCGTGTCCCCTGCGTCCCTCGCCGTGCTGGGCGAGGTGGCGAGACGATACGGCGACGACGACGGCAACGTGCACCTCACCACCCGAGCGAACCTGCAGCTTCGCGCGCTGCCCCAGGACTCTGACGGGCAGTTGCCTGCAGAGGTGGTGGCGGCGATCGCGGGGACCGAACTCCTGCCTTCGCCGGGGCATGAGCTAGTGCGGAACATCCTCGTGTCGCCGCTGACGGGGCTCGACCCCGACCAGGCTGCGGGCCGCGCCGACCTCCGGCCGGTGACCGACGCCCTGGATGCCGGACTGCTGGCCGACCCCGCGCTCGGTACGCTGCCGGGCCGGTTCCTGTTCGTGCTGGACGACGGCCGCGGTGACCTGGTGGACCGCTCGTGTGACCTGGGGCTGGTGGTCGTGGGACCCGAGCTGGCGCAGCTGCGGATCGGCGAGGGCTGGGGCGAGGTGGTGCCGCTGTCCGAGGCCGCCGCCCGGTTGGTTGCGCTGGCCTGGGCGTTCGCCGATGCCCGCGGCACCGGACCCGAGGCGCCGTGGCATGTCCGCGAGCTGCTCGCGCAGGCCAGCCCCCCTGCCCCGCCTGCCGCGCTCGCTCCGACCGCCGCCCCCGACCCGCGCCTGCCCGAGCCCACCGGCCCGCTACCCTTCGGCCCGGTCCCCGGCTCGGCGGGCCGGATCGAGCACGTCGCGGCGCCCGGGGGCGTCCTCGCGCCCGCCCTGCTCGAGCGTCTCACGGCGCCGGGGGTCACCGAGCTCGTCGTCACCCCGTGGCGTGGGGTTGTGGCCGTGCACGCGTAGGCTGCCTGCTGTCCCACGGCGAGGAACCCGGTGTGAATCCGGGGCGGTTCCGCCACTGTGAGGCGCGCCCAGCGGGTGTGCCCAGCCAGATACTCGCCGGGGATCAGCGCGCTCCGCCCGGGCGCCGCTGCGCTTTCTCACGCCGGGGCGAGAACCCCGAGGAGGACCTGTCGTGTCTGGAGCTGTCCGGCCGCCGCGTCGCTACGAGTATGTCGATAGCGGCCCCGCCATCTACGTCGACTCCTTTGCCACCATCCGCCGCGAATCCGACCTGTCGCGTGTCCCGGTGGACGCCGAGCGTCTCGCGGTGCGGATGATCCACGGCACGGGTCAGACCGATCTCACCGACGACCTGCAGGTTCACCCTCGGCTCGTCTCCGCCGCCCGGGCCGCTCTCAACGCCGGGGCGCCGATCCTCTGCGACGCCCGCATGGTCGCCTCGGGCGTCACCCGCGCCCGGCTGCCCCGCGACAACGACGTGGTGTGCACTCTGTCCGAGCCGGGCGTCCGCGAGCTGGCCGCCCAGATGGGCACCACCCGCTCCGCGGCGGCGCTCTCGCTGTGGGGTGACCGCCTCGACGGCGCGGTGGTGGCGATCGGCAATGCCCCGACCGCCCTGTTCCACCTGCTGGAGATGCTGCTCGACGGCGCTCCCCGCCCCGCGGCGATCGTCGGCTGCCCGGTGGGCTTCATCGGCGCCGCCGAGTCCAAGGCCGCGCTCGCCTCGTTCGCCGGCGACCATGGCATCGACATCCCGTTCGTCACCGTCCACGGCCGCCGCGGCGGGTCGGCGATGACGGCCTCCGCGCTCAACGCCCTGGCCCAGGAGCAGGAGTGAGCGGCCGCCTGTACGGCGTGGGCGTGGGCCCCGGTGATCCCGAATTGCTCACCCTCAAAGCCGCCCGGCTCATCGGTACCGCCGACGTGGTGGCATTCCATGCCGGTCGCGGTAAGGAATCCAACGCCCGCCGCATCGCCGCCGATCTCATCCCCGCGACCGCGACCGCGATCGAGGAGCGACTCGAATACCCGGTCACGACGGGCACCACCGACCACCCCGGCGGCTACGCGGGCGCGATCGCCGACTTTTACGAGCGCAGCGCAGAGCGGCTTGCCTCTCATCTGGCCGCCGGCCGCGACGTCGTTCTGCTGTCCGAGGGTGACCCGCTGTTCTACGGCTCCTTCATGTACATGCACGACCGGCTCTCGCCCCACTTCGAGACCGAGATCGTCCCCGGGGTGCCGGCCTTCGCCGCCGCGACGGCCACCGCCGCCACTCCCCTGGTCCGGCAGACCGACGTGCTGACTGTTCTGCCCGGCACACTGCCCGAGCCCGAGCTCGCCCGCCGCCTGGCCGACACCGACGGTGCGATCATCATGAAGCTCGGTCGCAACTTCCCTGCCGTCCGACGCGCTCTCGAGGCCGCGGACCGTCTCGATGGAGCGGTGTACGTCGAGCGGGCCTCGATGAGCGCCGAGCAGTTCCACGCCGTGGCCGACGTCGACCCTGCTTCGGTTCCCTACTTCTCTCTCATCGTGGTCCCCGGCGACTCGCGGCACGAGGACCCGACAGGACGTCGCGGTGCTCCCTTGTCCGATGTTTCTGCGGCTGCCGTCGCTCCCGCTACGCCGCCCTCCCTGACCGTTGCCGGTCGCCCCGTCGTCCACGTACTCGGCCTCGGACCCGGCCCGGACTGCTGGCTCACTCCCGAGGTCACCGACGTGCTGTCACAGGTCGATCACGTCGTCGGCTACGCCCCGTACGTCAACCGCGTGCCGCAGCGGGCCGGCCTGACCCGGCACGCCTCCGGCAACACTGTGGAGGTGGACCGGGCGCGTTTCGCCCTCGACCTGGCGCTGGCCGGTGAGCGGGTCGCGGTCGTCTCCGGCGGCGATGCGGGTGTGTTCGGCATGGCCTCGGCCGTGTTCGAGGCCGCTGAGGATCCCGCCTACGCCGAGGTCGACATCCGGGTGGCGCCTGGCGTCTCCGCCGTCCAGGCGGTTGCCGCCCGTGCCGGCGCCCCGATCGGCGCCGACTTCGCCGTGGTGAGCCTGTCTGACCGGCTCAAGCCGTGGTCGGTGGTCGAGCGCCGCCTGGAGGCGATCGCCGCCGCCGACCTGGTGCTCGCCATCTACAACCCGGCTTCTCGCTCACGCACCCACCAGGTGGCCGACGCCCGCGAGGTGCTGCTGCGCCACCGCGATCCCGCCACCCCGGTCGTGGTGGGCCGCGACGTCGGCCGGGCCGAGGAGTCGCTCACGGTCACCACGCTCGGGGAGCTCGACTGCGCGTCAATCGACATGAAGTGCCTTCTCATCGTGGGGGCGTCCGGTACCCGGGTCACCGCCTCGGGTCGGGCGTGGAGCCCGAGGTTCGTTCAGGCGTGATTTAGCCACACGATAACGACGACAGGTGCGAAAACCGCCTCCTGCCTGGCAGCATATCAACGCCAATTACCAGACGTTACGTCATCTGCGCTGATCACCGTGCTCCCCTCTGGGGAGCGCCTCACGACGGGCCGCCTAACCTCGCCTTTTCGCCTCCCGCTCCGGGCTCGACGCGTACAGCCACGACTCCGCCTCCCCCGGCCGCACCAAAGCGCGCCCGACGAGAATCACCGCAGCCTGCCGCAGGCCAGCCGCCTCCACCGCATCCGCGACATCAGCCAGGGTCCCTCGCAGTTCCACCCGATGCGGGCGACTCGCGTTGGCCACTACCGCCACCGGGCAGTCCGCGCCGTGGGTCGGGATCAGCCGCTCGGCCAGCTCGCGAATGCGGGTAATCGCGAGATGCAGCACCAGAGTGGCACCGGTGGCGGCGAAGTTCTCCAGCGCCTCGGCAGAGGGCATCGCCGTGGACCGGGCTTGCGTCCGGGTGAGCACCACCGACTGCACCACCTCGGGAACCGTCAGTTCCACACCCAGCTCAGCGGCCGCAGCTGCATAAGCGGGCACACCCGGGACCACGGCCCACGGCACCCCGGCCGCGTCCAGCCGGCGGGTCTGCTCGGCCAGCGCCGAGTAGATCGACGGATCGCCCGAGCACAACCGCACCACCTCGAGCCCGTCTGCGTGGGCAGCGACGATCTCGCCGATGATCCCGTCCAGATTCAGGTTCTGGGTATCGACCAATCGCGCCACGGGCCGGCAGTGCTCCAACACTCCCTCATCGAGGTACGTCCCCGCGTACAAGCACACATCGGCAGCGCGAAGTAGATCGACCGCCCGCAGCGTGAGCAGGTCGGCGGCGCCGGGGCCCGCTCCTACGAAGTGAACGGTCACCAGTTCTCCTCCATCGCATCACCACGCGGCTTCACGGCCGCCCACTGCACCACGGCCCGCGCCGGCGCCCAGCCGGTGAACGAGCCGATCTGATCGCTGCGTTCCACCTGGAACCGCGTCAGCTCGCCGCCGAACTCGGCGCGGGCGTCGATCATCACGCGTTCGGTCTCCAGCGTCACCGCGTGGGCGACTAGCCGGCCGCCCGGCGCGAGCGCGTCCCAGCACTCTCGCAGCAGGCCAGGGGCGGTGCCGCCTCCGCCGATGAACACCGCGTCGGGTCGGGGTAGGCCCTCCAGCGCGCCCGGGGCGCGGCCCTCCACGATCTCCAGCGAGGGCACCCCCAGCGCCGCGGCGTTGCGCCCGATCCGGGCCGCACGCTCGGGGTCGGCCTCCACGGCGATCGCCCGGCACGCGGGGTGCATCCGCATCCACTCGATGCCCACCGACCCGGCGCCGGCCCCCACGTCCCAGAGCAGCTCCCCGGCCGAGGGCGCGAGCCGGGACAGCGCCGAGGCCCGCAGGTCGCGTCGGGTGAGTTGGCCGTCGTTCTCAAAGGCGTCATCGGGCAGCCCGGGCGCCAGGCCGAGGGGCCGGGCTGAGGCATCGGCCACGCACTCGATTGCCAGGACGTGAAGCTGCGGCGCCGCGCTGCCGGGTGCCCAGTCCCGCGCCACACACCGCTCAGAGGACTCCGCGCGGCTGCCCAGATCGGCCAGCACGGTGAGTGCACTCCCCCCGAAACCAGCCTCGCGGAGCATTGCGGCGACAGCCGACGGGGTGTGCCGGTCGGCGGACAGCACCAGCAGGCGCCGGCCCGGGGCGAGCTCGCGAGACAGCGTCCGGTGGTCACGCAGCACCGCCACCGACTCGGCCGGCCAACGCATCCGGGCCCGCGCCAACGCCACCGAGGACACCGCCGGCAGCACCTTCACCGCCTCGGCGCCGAGCAGCTCGACAAATGTCGAACCGACTCCCGCGACGAGCGGATCACCCGAGGCCAGAGCCACAATTCGCTGGCCCGCGAACCGGGCTAGCGCCTCTGCCACACCCTCGCGGAAGGGCCTCGTCCACGGCACCTGCTCAGCGGAGACCTCAGCTGGGAGCATCGCCAGATGGCGATCGCCGCCGAGCACCACCTCGGCACCGAGGACGGCGCTACGGCGGGCCGCGTCGAGACCTGCCCAGCCGTCACCGCCGATCCCCACCACCGTCACCCGCGCTGTCATGACGCGGAACCCTACAGCCTCCGCCGAGCTGCCTCAGCGCCCAGTCAGACGACCGAGCCTCCCCGCGGCTGCCGATCCAGCCCGGTCGAGGACGTCACAGCTCCGTCGACCAGACGGAGCTGTGAATCGCACCGCGCCGCCATCGATGCGTCATGAGTGACCAGCATCAGTGCCACCCCGAGATCCCGGGCGGTACCCAGGAGGAGATCCATCACGATCCCACCGGATTCGGAATCGAGCGCGCTGGTGGGCTCGTCGGCGAGCACCATCACCGGCTGGTTCATGAGGGCGCGCGCCACCGCCACCCGCTGCCGCTGGCCCCCGGACAGCGCCCCGACCGCCCGCTCTCCAGCGTCACCCAGGCCGACCACACCGAGGAGTTCGTCCGCTCGTCCGCGCACGTCGCGGCGCCGCGCCCGTGACGGTCGTGATCCGAGCCAGGCCATGGCCTCGAGTTGTTCGCGTGCCGTGAGCGACTCGATGAGGTTGGACTGCTGGAACACGATCCCGATGTCCTTCCTGCGCAACTCCGCACCCTCCGCAGGGCTCACCGCGGCCAGGTCCACCATGCCGTCCCGGGTCTGCAGCCACACCTGCCCGGAGTCGGGCGTGGTCAGAGTCGCCGCCACCGCCAACAGGCTGGACTTTCCCGAGCCTGAAGGTCCCGTCACGGCGAGGCTGCGCCCACGATCGATCGAGAGTGAGACGTGGTCGACGGCGGTGACCCTGCCTTCACCGTCGGGGAAGGTCAGGAGGACGTCCTTCATCCTCAGCGCGGTGGTCGACGGCGCCTCGAGCAGAGCGGTGTCGGACATGAGATTCCTTCCGGAGGTAGACGGTTGTTGCAGGAAGTCGGAGGGCGGCGTCATCAGCGAAGGGCCGCTGCGATCGGGGCTGCTCATCGGGCGGCCCCGAGCGCGGAGTTGGGGTCGGCGTTCAGGACCGGCCCCAGCGAGGCGGCCGCGCCGCCCAGACCGAGCACCGCGAGCAGAGCGGCCGGCAGAAGCGTGGTCCCGGCGGAGACGACAAACGGCACAGTGCCGGCCGCGGCCAACCCGAGGAGCGCGACGATCCCCACCCCGCCCCCGATGCCCACGGCCAACACGATCGCGGCCTGTCCGATGGAATCGCGGACGACCATCGCCGTGGACGCACCGAGCGCCTTGAGCACGGCGACATCACGGCGGCGCTGCATCCCCCAGACGGTGAAGAACGCACCCACGACCAGCGCCGTGACAGCCAGCAGCATGTAGGTCATGGTCCTCAGCGAGGTGTTCTCCGCCCGGTGCGAGGGCAACGCACCCACGAGTCCCGCGGAGTCGACCAGGCCGAGGCCCTGATCCAGCACGGCGGAATCAGCGAGTGCTTCCGACGACACCGCGATGGTGGTGGCCGCCCCGCCGCGGGGGGCGAGTTCTCTCCACGTGTCGAGGTCGGTCACCACCACAGGCGTGTGCGAGTGCCAGAGATCGCCGGCGCCTCCGGCGACCGCCAGGGTGTCGCCACCGATTCCGATCTCAACCACGCCGCCGCCCACCTCGTCGTCGACCCCGGTGGACACCAGGACCTCCCCCCTCGACGGCGGGGCCACCGAGCCCACCGGTGCCGCCAGACCCACGGCGACGGCGGACACGCCTGTCTCCGTGCCGTCGTCCACGGTGAGCCGGGCGAGTCCTACCGGCACGGCGGAGGGGTCCAGTGCCGTGATCGACTCCACCTCCCCGTCGGTGAGAGCGGCGCGGTCGAGGTCGACGACACCTTTGTCGTCAGTGGGGAGGACAAAGCTCGAACCGCCCGATCCGAGAGCCCGGAGCGCGGACACGCTCTGGTTCGACAGCCCGGCGGTCAGGCCGAGAAGTCCAGCCACCAGAACGGACAGCAACAGCACGACCCCGGTGATGAGGGTGAACCGCCACCGGGCGGTGCGGAGGTCACGAAGCGCGAAGAACACGGTTTTCCCTTTCCGAAGGCATGCCTCAAGGTTCGTCTCCCGGCCACGGACCCGAATCGGCCGCGAGGTTGGTTCTCCCGAGTCGAAAGGCGGGCCGCTCCTCCACCTTTCGATGGATGCCGGACCCGGCGGGTTACGACTAGCGTCGACCTGGTGACCTCGGAGCCAACGACCGCCGCGGAGCTCCCGCCCGAGTCGGCGGGGGTACGTGTGGTGTTCACCCAACTGCAGATCGCCCTGCACACACTGGTGGCAGCACTGCTCGTGCTCACCCTGGTCGGCGCGCACAGCGACGCCTCCGGCGTCCTCAACGTCCCGGCCGCGGCGACCGCCGCGGGATTCGCTGCCGTGTACTGCATCGGAACCGTGTGGGAGCGCCGTCGCGAGACGGCCAGCACCGTCCGCCTGGGCTGGTTGGCCGCCGTCCTCGTGCTGTGGGCGGCTCTCGTGGTCCAGGTGCCTGAGGCCGCCTACCTCGTGTTCCCACTGTTCTTCCTGGCCCAGTTCCTCCTCGGCGTGTGGACGGGCGCGGCGGCGGTGGCCTTTCTTGCCGCAGTCGCGGTGCTGGCCTTGGGACTACACGAGGGCTTCACCGCCGCGGGGATCATCGGGCCGGTGGTGGGAGCACTCGTGGCGCTCGGTCTGGGGGCCGGCGTGCGCGCGCTACACCGCGAGTCGCAGGCCCGGCGTGCGGTGATCGCCGAACTCATGGCCACGCGCTCCGAGCTCGCCGCCCGGGAACGGGAGGTGGGACGAGAGGCCGAGCGGGCCCGGCTGGCAGGCGAGATCCACGACACCGTGGCGCAGGGGTTGTCCAGCATCGGAATGCTGTTGCACGCCGCCGAGCGCTCGGATCCCTCGCATCCCGCGGTGGAGCAGATCCGTCTCGCCCGCGAGGTGGCGGGCGAGAACCTCACCGAGACGCGCAGGCTCATCGCCGCGCTGCGCCCGGCACCACTCGACGGTGTCTCGCTGGCCGGGGCCCTGCGCCGGATCGCCGAGCGGGTGGGGACCGAGAACCCCGAACTCGCCGTGTCGGTGGGTGGCGATCCGACCGCCGACCCACCCGCGGAACTCTCCGCGGTACTCGTCAGGGTGACTCAGGAGGCCCTGACCAACGCGGTCAAGCACGGGTCGCCCCACCAGATCAGGATCACCCTCGACCACCGCCCCACCTCGGTGCAGCTGGAGGTCCACGACGACGGATGCGGGTTCGACACCACCGCCCTTCGCACCGCGACCTCGTTCGGGCTGGACGGGATGGCCCGTCGGGTCGACGACCTGGGAGGGACACTCGAAGTGGAGTCGGAGGTGGGCGGCGGTACGTCGGTCCGTGCGGTACTGCCGACGGGGACGACGGAGAAGGAGCTGTGACGAGGGTGCGGGTGCTGATCGCGGACGACCACGCGGTGGTGCGCACGGGGCTGCGGGCGCTACTCGCTTCCGATCCGACGATCGAGGTGATCGCAGACGTCGCTGACGCCGGCGCCGCCGTGGAGCGCTGCAGGATCGGGGACGTGGACGTGGTGCTCATGGACCTGCGCTTCTCCGGCGATGCCACCGCCGGGGTCCGGGCCACGGCCAGGATCCGAGAGCTCGCCGACCCTCCCCAGGTCCTGGTTCTCACCAGTCACGACACGGACTCGGACATCCTCGGCGCGATCGAAGCCGGCGCCTGCGGCTACCTCCTCAAGGACGCCGGCCCCGACGAACTCCTGGGCGCGGTCCGCGCCGCCGCAGCGGGCGAGAGTGCGCTCTCCCCCACCGTCGCCGGCAAGCTCATGGGCCGACTACGCGACCCGCGTCCACTACTCACCGATCGCGAAACGGAGGTCCTCCGGGCGGTGGCTGACGGTGCCACCAACAGGCAGGCCGCCGCCTCGCTGAACGTGTCGGAGGCGACCGTCAAAACCCACCTGGTGCACATCTTCGACAAGCTCGGCGTCACCACGCGGACCGCAGCCGTGGCCCGGGCCCGCGAACTCGGAGCCGTCTAGCCGGGCGGGTCCGCTGCTCCCCTGTGCCGCTGGTGACCGGTGCCTGGACTACCCTCAGCACCACAACCGAACACGACCCACAGCACGAGGTGCCCCACGACCCGCCGGCAGGCGGAGCGGAGGGGAGAATCAGGGAAGCCGGTGAGAATCCGGCACAGGGCCCGCTACGGTAACCCGGCCTCTCGAGCAACTGCGCCCAGCGCATGCGCCGCGAGATGAGCCTGGAAGTCCGGAGACCGGCCTCGCGCTGACCAGCCTGGCAGACGAGAGCGGGAGCCCCCATGCCACAGCACTACCCCTTCAGCGCTGTCGTCGGATCCGACGACATGGCGCTGGCCCTCACCCTCACAGCGGTGTCGCCGCAGGTCGGCGGCGTCCTCATCCGCGGCGAGAAGGGCACGGCCAAGTCCACGATGGTCCGCGCCCTCGCCGGAGTCCTCCCGGAGATCGAGGTGGTCACCGGCGACCGCTTCTCCTCCGCGCCCGACGACCGCGGCACCGAGACCCCCGACGGCCGCATCCCCACCGACGCTCCCACCGAGCGGCGGCCGGTCCGCCTGGTCGAGCTTCCGGTCGGGGTGTCCGAGGACCGGATCACCGGGTCGCTGCACCTGGAGAGCGCGCTGTCCGACGGCGTGACCGTGTTCCAGCCCGGCCTGCTCGCTCGCGCCCACCGCGGGATCCTCTACGTGGACGAGGTCAATCTGCTCCACGACCACGTGGTGGACCAGCTCCTCGACGCCGCCGCGATGGGCCGCGTCACCGTCGAGCGCGATGGCCTGTCGGTCGAGCACGCCGCCCGTTTCGTACTGGTCGGCACCATGAATCCCGAGGAGGGCGAGCTCCGCCCGCAGCTGCTGGACCGTTTCGGTCTCACCGTGGAGGTGGCCGCGCCGCGCGACCCCGAACTGCGGGCCGAGGTGGTGCGCCGCCGCATCGCGTTCGAGGCCGACCCCGCCGGGTTCGCCGCCGCGTACGCCGACGACGAGCGTGCCCTGCGTGAGCGGGTCGCCGCCGCCCGGCGCGTCCTCGGCGGGGTCAGGCTCACCGAGTGGGCGCTGGCCACCATCGCGCGGGTCTGCGCGGGCTTCGACGTGGACGGCATGCGCGCCGACATCGTCACCGCCCGCGCGGCCGCAGCCCACGCCGCGTGGCACGGCCGCACGCGCATCGGCCGCGAGGACATCCGGGTCGCCGCGCGCATGGCCCTGCCCCACCGCCGCCGCCGCGCACCGTTCGACGCGCCGGGCCTCGACGAGGAGCTGCTGGACCGGCTGTTGGGCGACGACGACGAGCCCGATCCCGGCCCCCACGACGAGGAGCCACAGGCCGAGGACACCGGTCCGTCCGAGTCCGCCGACGACTCGAGCAGTGCGGACACCCCGTCCACCGACCAAACCCCGGCCGAGGCCTCGGCCGGCGGGCCCGGCAGCGATGCGACCGAGGGCGGCGGGCACGCTCAGCGGGACAGCCCGGCTGACGCCGACGGCAGCCCGGACCCCGACACCGCCCCGGGCTCCGCACCCGGTCCCGCCGCCCCGCAGCCCGGCACCGTGGCCTCGGCGTCGGAGCCGTACCGGACGCGGCTGTTCAGCGTCGCCGGCACCGGCGAGGGTGCGGCCGGCCGGCGGTCGCGGGCCCGCACGAGCAGCGGTCGGCGGGTCGGCGCCGGTGAGTTCACCGGCGCGGACCTGCACCTTCCCGCCACCATCCGCTCGGCCGCGCCGCACCAGGCCGCCCGCGGCCGCGCGGTCGGCAGCGACGCGGCCGCGAACAACCGCCTCCTGCTCGCCCCCGAGGACCTGCGCTCGGCCGTGCGCGAGGGCCGCGAATCCAACCTCGTCCTCTTCTGCGTGGACGCCTCGGGCTCCATGGCCGCCCGCACCCGCATGGAGCAGGTCAAGACCGCGATCCTGTCCCTCCTGCTGGACGCCTACCGCCGCCGCGACAAGGTCGGCCTGGTGACGTTCCGCGGGTCCGCCGCGCACGTCGCACTCCCGCCCACCTCCTCGGTCGACGTCGCGGCCACCCGCCTCGCCGACCTCCCGGCGGGCGGCCGGACCCCACTGGCGGAGGGACTGCTCACCACCGCCGAGGTCCTGCGCATCGAGAGCATCCGCGATCGGCGGCGGCGACCTCTTGTCGTCGTCGTCACCGACGGCCGCGCCACCCACGGCCGGCACGCCCTCGCCCGGTCCCGCACCGCGGCGGCCGGGCTGGCCTCCCTCGGCGTGGCGTCCGTGGTGGTGGACTGCGAGACCGGCCGGTTCCGCATGGGCCTGGCCGCCGAGCTCGCCGCGCACCTCGGCGCCGAGCACGTGCCACTCGGCGAGGTCACCGCGGACGGCCTCACCCGCACCGTCCGAGAACACACCACCGCACCGACCCCCACGACGCGAAACGAGGTCGCCTGATGCCCCAGGGACAACCCACCACCGTCCCCGACGACGGCCTCAGCACCCGCCAGCGCCGCAACCGCCCGCTCGTCATGGTCCACACCGGGCCCGGCAAGGGAAAATCCACCGCCGCGTTCGGCCTGGCCATGCGCGCGTGGAACCAGGGCTGGGACATCGGCGTCTTCCAGTTCGTCAAGTCCGCCAAGTGGCGCATCGGCGAGCAGACCGTCATGGAACGCCTCGGCCGGCTGCACACCGAGACCGGCGAGGGCGGGCCCGTGGAGTGGCACAAGATGGGCTCGGGGTGGTCGTGGTCGCGCAAGGGCGGCACCGAGGACGACCACGCCGCCGACGCCGCCGAGGGCTGGGCCGAGATCAAGCGACGCCTCGCCGCCGAGCGCCACGACCTGTACCTGCTCGACGAGTTCACCTATCCCATGAAGTGGGGCTGGGTGGACGTCGACGACGTGGTGGAGACGTTGGCCACGCGGCCCGGGCGGCAGCACGTGGTGATCACCGGCCGCGACGCCGACCCGCGGCTGCTCGAGGTGGCCGACCTCGTCACCGAGATGACCAAGGTCAAGCACCCCATGGACGCCGGGCAGAAGGGGCAGCGGGGGATCGAGTGGTAAGTGAACTCCCGCGCCTGGTCGTGGCCGCGCCGGCGTCGGGGCACGGCAAGACCACCGTCGCCACCGGCCTCATGGCCGCGCTGCGCCGTACCGGGCGGGAGGTCTCGGGGCACAAGGTGGGCCCCGACTACATCGACCCCGGCTACCACGCCCTCGCCACCGGCCGGCCCGGCCGCAACCTCGACCCGCACCTGGTGGGCGAGGATCGGATCGTACCGCTGCTGCTGCACGGGGCGCGGTTCGGCGGGACTCGCGGCGGACGGCCGGCCGACATCGCGGTGATCGAGGGCGTCATGGGCCTGTACGACGGCCACATCGGCCGCGAAGGGTTCGCCTCCACCGCGCACGTCGCCCGCCTCACCGACTCCCCCGTCGTGCTGGTCGTCGACATCTCGCACGCCTCGCGCACCATCGCCGCCACGGTGCTCGGCATGGCCACGTTCGACGCGGACGTCCGGATCGCCGGGGTGGTGCTCAACAAGGCGGGGTCCGTACGCCACTCCGACGAGGTCCGCCGCGCCCTCGCGCCCCTGGGCATTCCCGTGCTGGGCGTGCTCCAGCGCGACGACGACGTCACAGCTCCCTCCCGCCACCTCGGCCTGGTCCCCGCCGCCGAGCGCCCCGAGGCCGCGCGGTCCCTCGACCACCTCGCCGGGAAGGTCGCCGCATCCATCGACCTCGAGGCCGTCATGCGCATCGCGCGGTCCGCGCCGCCGCTGCGCGGGCAGGCGTGGTCGGCGCGGGAGGCGGTGACAGGTGGCGGGCGCGGATCCGGCGACGACGACAAGGGCCGCCCGCTCATCGCCGTGGCCGGCGGCCGGGCCTTCACGTTCCGCTACGCCGAGACGGTCGAACTGCTCGAGGCGGCCGGCTGCTCGGTCGCGCCGTTCGACCCGCTGGCCGACGAGTCCCTGCCCGACGGGACCGCGGGGATCTACCTGGGAGGCGGGTTCCCCGAGGTGCACGCGGGCGACCTCGCCGCCAACGAGCCCATGCTGCGGGCACTGCGCGCGGCGACGTCCGCGGGCGTGCCGACGGTCGCCGAATGCGCGGGGCTGCTGTATCTCTGCCGGAGCCTGGACGGCGTGCCGATGGTGGGCGCGATCGACGCCGACGCCGCCATGGCCCCGCGGCTCACGCTGGCCTACCGACGCTCAACGGCCGTGGCCGACAGCGTCCTCGCCGCCGCAGGCACCGAGGTCACCGGGCACGAGTTCCACCGCACGGCGGTCACGCCTGCGGCGGGTGCGGACACGGAGCCGCGGCCGACGGGGCAGGGCTCAGGCGCGGGCCCGGGCCCGGGCTTGAGCGCGAGCCCGGCGTGGACGAGCAGTGCGGGGCCGGAGGGCTTTGTCACCGGCTCGATCCACGCCTCGTACCTGCACACGCACTGGGCGGGGCATCCTGCGCTGGCGGTACGGTTCGCGGAGCTGGTCCGGGCGTTCGCCGGAGCGCCCCAACCGCCCCGCCGAGCGTCGGGTCGCCGGCCAGCCCAACTCGCCCGGCCCTGACCCCGGTTTGGTCGTAGCCATCGCGGGGATGCGGCCGGAATCGCTCGATGGCTACGACCAGTTCCGCGATGATGACGACCGAACAAGATTGGGCTGGGCATCGACCGGACCAGCGCCCCGGCCGACCGCGGCAAGCGAGGAGACCATGAGAGCGTCCACGACGTCATCACAGCCCACTTCGAGGCCTACAACAGCGAGGACCCGCACCAGCTGGCGGCCGTGCTGCACGAGGACGCGGTCCTGCACTCCGCCGCCGGGACGCAGCTCGGGCTCTCCGCCTACCTCGACACCTACCGCGCGATGACCAGCACATTCGTCGACCGCATGACGCCCGAAGAGATCCAGGTCGACGGCGACACGGCCACCGTCACCATCGTGAACACGCTCACCGCGCGCGCTGACGTGAAGGACTTCATGGGGATGTCGCTCGACGAGGGGCAGGCCATGACACTGAACCTCAAGGGCCGGTACACCGTGGACGGCGACCGGATCCGGGAGATCAACCTCGAATTGCTCTAGCGGGAGTCGGCCGGGCGCTCCACGACGGGCCAGGCGGTCCGCGACTGACACGACGCGAGACTTTGGTGTAGTTACTGCGATGAACCGGCCGGATTCTCGCAGTAGCTACACCGAAGTTCGCCTAGGAGTTCGCGGCGGACGCGCTGACCCAGTCCGCGGCGGCCACGGCGTCGCTGACCACCTGCACACCCGGCGCGGGGCCGGGTCGGCGCACCACCACGACCGGCACGCCGAGCTCGTCGGCCACAGCCATCTTCGACCACGTGTGGTCGCCGCCCGAGTCCTTGGTGACCAGCACGTCCACGCCGTGGTCGGCGAAGAGCTCGCGCTCGTCGTCAAGCGAATAGGGGCCCCGGCTCAGCAGCAGCTGCCACGGCTCGGGCAGCGCCACCTCGGGCGGGTCCACCACCCTGACCAGCGCCTGATGCTCGGCGAGGGGGCTCACGAACCTGTCCAGCGACTGCCGCCCGATCGTGAGGAACGGCCGACGGCCCAGTCGGGAGGTGGTCGCCGCGGCCTCGTCGTGATCGCCCACCCAATGCCAGCGGTCGGCCCCCGGGGCGGCAGCCCAGCCGGGGCGCTCGAGGCGCAGCAGCGGGACCCGCGCGGCCGCGCACGCAGCAGCGGCGTTGGTCGAGATGCCCGCCGCGAACGGGTGGGTGGCATCGACGACCGCGGACACGCCGGCCTCGATCAGGTACCGCTGCAGCCCGTCGACGCCGCCGAACCCGCCGATCCGCACCTGGCCCACCGGCAGTCGCGGCCGCGCGACCCGCCCCGCGAGCGACGACAACGCCGGCACCCCGCGCTCGACCAACAGGGCGGCGAGCTCGCGGGCCTCGGCCGTGCCGCCCAAAACGAGGATCACCGGTCGGCACCCGGCGGGAGCGCGGGCATGGCGGGCGCACCGTCGCGCGCCAACTCGAGCAGCGCGTCCAGGTCGAGGTGCTCCTCGGCGAGGTCGCCCAGCAGGTCGAGGCGGCGCTCCCGCGCGGCGGCGAAGCTCACGTCCGAGCGCTCGCGGGTCCGCCCCAGCCCTGCCGCGACCTCGTCCAGGAACGCGCCCCGGAAACCGTCCGACTCGAGACTCCCGTGCCACATCGTGCCGAACACCCGACCCCGCCGGGCCCCGCCGGGGAACACCTCGTCGTCGTCGCCCGTCTCTCCCCCGCCGCCGACGCTCACCCGGCCGTGATGGATTTCGTACCCGCTCACCGGCTGCCCCAGCGCGGTCCCGGTGGGCAGGCGCAGCACCTTCTCCGCGCCGAACCGCGTGGTCACGTCGAGCAGGCCGAGGCCGGTCACGCGCGCGCCGGGAGAGCCCTCGATGCCGTCGGGGTCGGCGATCTCGCCGCCGAGTATCTGGAAGCCGCCGCAGATCCCCAGCACCGTGCCGCCGCGCTCGACATGTGTAATGACCGCGCGGTCGAGGCCCCGCGAGCGGAGCCACGCAAGGTCGTCGAGGGTCGCCCTGGTCCCGGGGACGACGACGAGGTCCGCGCCCGCGAGGTCGCGGGGCTCCGTGACATAGGCGACCTCGACGTCGGCTTCGAGGCCGAGGGCGTCGACGTCGGTGAAGTTGCTGATGCGTGGCAGACGGAGCACCGCCACGCGCAGGGCGGTGGGCGCGTCGGCGGTGCGCGGGCTCACCGCGAGGGCGTCCTCGGAGTCCAGCCACAGGTCGGGATCCCACGGCAGCACCCCGTGGACCGGGCGGCCGGTGAGCGCGGTGAGCTGGTCCAGTCCGGGTGCGAGCAGGCTCGGGTCGCCGCGGAACTTGTTGACGACGAATCCGGCGATCAGCCGCTGATCGGCCGGCTCGAGCAGCGCGACCGTCCCGAACAGCGCCGCGAAGACGCCGCCGCGGTCGATGTCGCCCACCACCACGACCGGCATGTCGGCGTGGCGTGCCAGACCCATGTTGACGTAGTCGCTCGAGCGCAGGTTGATCTCCGCCGGGCTTCCCGCGCCCTCGCAGATGATGAGGTCGTAGCGGGAGGCCAGATCGTCGTACGCCGCGAACGCCGCCTCGGCCAGGTGGGCGCGCCCGTCCACGAAGTCCCGCGAAGACACCGAGCCCGCCGGCTGCCCCATCACCACCACGTGGCTGCGGCGGTCGCCGCCCGGCTTGAGCAGCACCGGGTTCATCGCCGGCTCGGGCTCGGCGCGCGCGGCGAGGGCCTGGATCCACTGGGCGCGGCCGATCTCGGCGGTGCCCGCGGACGCCGTATCGGCGGGCCCGGCTGCGTGGTGGGCGGACACGACCATCGAGTTGTTGGACATGTTCTGCGCCTTGAACGGCGCCACCTTCAGGCCCCGGCGGGCGAAGGCGCGGCACAGGGCGGTGGTGACGACGCTCTTGCCCGCATCGGAGGTGGTTCCTGCGACGAGCAGGGAGGCCGCCGGGGCGGGCGGGGCGACCCGCTCCCCGCGCGGAGGGCGCGAGATATTCATGTGCTGGGGGCTCCTCGGCCGGCATGCGCCGACCACGGACGCGGGCGGCGGTCGGCAGGTATCGGGCTCGACCCCTCCCCGCCGGACACCGAGGCGCCGAGGCGGAAATGGTCACACCGTTGCGGGACAGCCCCGGATTCTCACCGGGTTCCCTTGACCAACGCACAGGATGCTACCCACAGACGACAGGGCCCGCCTCCCGCACTGGGAGGCGGGCCCTGTCAGCGGCGCGGGGTTCGCTGCGGCGCGCGGTGCGCTGTGGCGCGCGGTGCGCGGTGCGCTGTGGCGCGCGCTGCGCTGTGGCGCGCGGTGCGTTGCGGCGCGTCAGGCGGAGGCGCCCCCGGACCGGGCGGCCCGGCCGATCTCGGCATCCTCGGTGTACATCGAGGTCTTGCTGGTCTCCGGCGCGAGGATCAGCGCGATGATCGTCAGCACCGACAGGCCCACGAGGTAGTAGCCGACGTAGGCGACCGAGTAGTTCTGCACCAGCCACACCGCGACGAACGGGGTGAGCGCCGCGCCGAGGATCGCGGAGAAGTTGTAGGCCACACCCGAGCCCGTGTACCGGGTGTTGGTGGGGAACAGCTCCGGCAGCACCGCCGACATCGGACCGAAGGTCAGGCCCATGAGCATCATGCCCACGCTGAGGAACAGCAGCATGCGGGTTACGTCCAGGCCCTCGCCGGTGCCCATCGCGTCCGGGTTCAGCCACCAGCCGAAGCTCAGGCCGAACACGATGATCGCGGCGGTGACGCCGATGAGCATCCGGCGCCGACCGAGCACGTCCGCCAGCCAGCCGGCGACCGGCACGAACGCGGCGAACAGGAGGATCGCGATGACCTGGATGATGAGGAACGACTGGTAGCCGTAGCCCAGCCCGCCGGTCTCCTCGGCGCCGATAGCGAACGACAGGATCCACGTGGTCATGAGGTAGAACAGGCCGTAGGTGGCCAGCATGATGAACGTGCCGAGGATGATCTCCCACCAGTTGCGGCGGAACACCTCGGACACCGGGGTCTTGACCCGCTCGTTGTTCGCGACCGCCCGGGCGAAGACCGGGGTCTCCTCGATGCGCAGCCGCACGTACAGGCCCACGCCGACCATGACGATGGACAGCAGGAACGGCAGGCGCCAGCCCCACACGAGGAACGGCTCGCCCAGGTCGGCGGCGGTGGAATCGTAGGAGAACCAGATGGTCAGCAGCAGGAAGATGCCGTTGGCCAGGATGAAGCCGAACGGTGCGCCGAGCTGCGGCCACATCGCGGCGAACCCACGCTTGCCCGGCTGCGCCGTCTCCGACGCCAGCAGCGCCGCACCCGACCACTCGCCGCCCAGGCCGATGCCCTGGAAGAAGCGCAGGATCGTGAGCATCGCGGGGGCCCACAGGCCGATCTGGTGGATCGTCGGCAGCAGGCCGATGAGGAACGTGGCGATACCCATGGTGAGCAGGGCGCCGACGAGCGTGACCTTGCGGCCGAGACGGTCACCGTAGTGCCCGAAGACGATGGACCCGAGCGGGCGGGCGATGAACGCGGTGCCGAACGTGGCCATCGACGCCAGCAGTGCCGTGCTGGCGTCGCCGCCGGCGAAGAACAGCAGCGGGAAGACCGACACCGCGGCGGTGGCGAAGATGTAGAAGTCGTAGAACTCGATCGTGGTGCCGATGAGCGAGGCGAGGATGATCCGGTGACGGGGCACCGGCTCGGCCGAGATCGTCTCGGCGACCGCGGCCGTGCTCCCGTGGGGATCGATCTTCCCGTCAGACGTTGCCATGTTCCTCCTAGGTCCGGGTAGCGGGGGTGGCTACCGATGACCGCGACAAGGCTAGGCGGATTGGTGATCTCGGTCACGTCGCCCAGCGGTGGATGTGCACGTGGCACAGTGTGGATCGTCATTTTTCTCGCCCGCTGGGCACCGTGTCCAATCCCGGACACGCCGTCGGGTGTACGGGCGGGGGTGTGACGACGACGACGTGGCAACGGCTCGCGGGCTGGGCTACGCAGCTCACGCACTCGGTTACGTGTTCACCGGCTCCGGTAGTGCAGGAGTACCGTCCCGCCTCCGAAGACGCGCTGCTCGGCGAGCTCCAGATCCAGGCGCGCGTCCGGCGGCAGGGCGCGAAGGCCCCCGCCGACCACGTGGGGGACGACGAAGAACAGGAAGTCGCTGACCATCCCCGCGCGGATCGCCTCCGCCGCGGTGGTCGGACCGAAGATCTCGACCTCACCGTCGACCTCGTCGACGATGCGGCGCAGGGTGCCCGGGTCGAGACGCGGCACCAGGCGGTCGGTGTCGGAGGCGAGGTGGGCGGCCGTCATGGTGGACGAGACGAGGGTCCGCGGAATCGCCTGCCAGCGCCGCGCGAACTCCTGCTCGTCGGGTCCCGACTCCTCGCCCTCGGGTGGGTTCTGCCAGTACTCCATCAACGCGTAGGTGTTGCGGCCCAGCACCTCGTGGGCGACGGCCCCCATGCGGTCCACGTGGAACCGGAAGACCTCGGCGTCCGGCGCGGACCACTGGAAATCCCCGTCCGCGTCTGCCACGTACCCGTCGAGCGAGACGGTCGCGGTGTAGCTCAGCGTGCCCATGGTCGGCCTTTCGCGGATGGCGCGGGGACGTTGGGGGCAGCCTAACCCCGGATTCCGCCCCTAGGCTGAGCGTTGACCGGGGTTCTCACGACGAGGGTCGGCAGCGTGGCCGACGGGCGGTCGCTGATCGCGACCACGTCGCCGGCCTCGGCGGCCCGGCCGCCGGGGCACCTCAGGGCTGGCGCGGACGGGTCGGGCACGTTTCGCGGACTCATCAGCTGACTGGGTCACCGCACCCCTTCCGCCCGGGCTCACGTCGTCGTCGTCGACCGCCACGGTCCCACCCCCGCACCGTCGGCCGCGACCGCTGAGCCCACCGGGCGCGGGGTCAGTCGGCGACTGCGCCCACCGGGCGCGGGGTCAGTCGGCCGGTGCGCGGTCGGTGTCGCGCTCGGCGGCCTGCTCCGCGCGGGCGAGGGCCTGCCGCCCGTACGCCCACCGGGCCGTGGAGGTGAGGTGCGAGCGATGATCGCCCATGTGCAGTCCCCAGGACAGCAGGGTGATGACGCGATTGCGGAAGCCGATGAGGAACGCCAGGTGCACGACCAGCCACAGGACCCAGGCGACGAAACCGTGGAGTTCAAAGGGGCCGATCTTGGCGACCGCGCTGTAGCGGGACACGGTCGCCATGGAGCCCTTGTCGAAGTACTTGAACGGGCGGCGGGCGGCCGGCGACCGTCCCGTCGCGACCTCGCGGGCGATCTGCTTGGCGACGTACTTGCCGCCCTGGATCGCGACCGGCGAGACGCCCGGCAGGTTGTCGAGGTTGATCATGTCGCCGATCACGAAGATCTCCGGCCGGCCCGGGAGGGAGAGATCCTTGTTCACGAGTACGCGCCCGGCCCGGTCCACCTCGGCGCCGGTCTGCTCGGCGAGCATCCTGCCCAGCGGGCTCGCCTGGACGCCGGCCGACCAGATCTTGCAGGTGGCGTCGATCCGGCGCAGCGACCCGTCGGGGTCCTTGACCTCGATCCCGTAGTAGTCCACGTCGGTGACCATGGCGTTGAGCTGGATCTCCACGCCGATCTCCTCGAGGCGCGCCCGGGCCGCGTTGCCGAGCTTGTTCCCGAACGGCGGGAGCACCGCCGGGGCGGCGTCGAGGAGGATGACCCGGGCCCGGGCGGGGTCGATCCGCCGGAAGCTGTGTTTGAGGGTCCGCCGCGCCAGCTCGGCGATCTGCCCGGCCATCTCCACACCGGTCGGACCGGCGCCGACGACGACGAAGGTGAGTAGCCTGCGACGTTCCTCCTCGTCGTCCGTCACCTCGGCCTGCTCGAAGCAGCCCATGATGCGGCTCCGTAGTTCCAGCGCGTCGTCGATGGACTTCATGCCCGGCGCCCAGTGCTCGAAGTGATCGTTGCCGAAGTAGGACTGGTTGGCCCCTGCGGCGACGATGAGGGAGTCGTACTCGAGCTCGAAGTCGACGTGCCCGGCCGTTGCGTGCACCCTCCGGGCGGTGACGTCGATCTGGTCCACCTCCCCCATTGCGACGGTGACGTTCTTCTGGTCCCGCAGGACGAGCCGGGTCGAGGGGGCGATCTCGCCGACGGACAGGATGCCCGTCGCGACCTGGTACAGCAGCGGCTGGAAGAGGTGGTGGCCGGTCCGGGCGACGAGGGTGACGTCGACGTCGGCCTTCTCCAGCGCGCGGGCGGCGGCGAGCCCGCCGAATCCCGACCCGATGATGACCACCCGATGGCGGTTCTCCGTTGACGGCCCACTGTTCATCGGCGAGTGCGAGTATCCGGTCATGGCGCCTCCTCGAACTGACTGTGCCGTTCCCATGAGCCCGTCGCCGGGCCCCGTTGCGGCCGACCCTAGTCGTGTTCGCGGGGCTCGTCGTCCGGTTCCGGATCGCCGTCCTCGTGCATCTCCGCATCCATCAGGTACGACGAGCCACCGTCCCCGACCCAGAACCCGTTTGTGTACGTGCCGGTGACGGACGGGCGGCGTCTCCGCGGCACCCGACAGTGGGCGGGAGGCGCTGTTACCCTCGGCCAAGTGAGCGGAGATCACTCTCCGATCACGCCACATGCCCGTCGAAAGGAGACACATCCATGGGTTCTGAAGCTCTCGGATCGCTCGGTTCGCTCGCCGCGGGGTCACTCGCGGCGCCCATCCTCGGCTCGCTCGGCCTCGGCTCGCTTCTCGGTGGGCCCGGCAGCGGCTCCGGCAGCGCGACCGCCTCGCTGACCGGCCTCCTGCCGACCGATCTGCTCGGCGGACTGTCCTAACCACGGCTTCCCGGCGACCCGGGGGCTCCCGCCCCGGACATCTCGGTGTCCGGCGGGCGGGGCCCCCGGGTCGTCGCGTAGATGCGTAGGTGTCGTCGCGTGTGTGAGTAGGTCAGAGCTGGGGTTCAGCGTGGGGCGCGTTTCAGCCGATCAGCCGGACAGCATCGTCGAAGTGCGTGGATTCAACGAGAACATCGTACGAGTCGGCCTCAATCGTCTGCACCGACGAGAAGTCGCGGCGTCCGCCCGTCGAGGCGTGGCCGATGGCGCCGAAGAGCGCGCCCCACAGCGCGCCGAAGCCGAGGGACCAGACGAGGATCCACAGGAAGCTCGCGAGGGGCGCCAGGATGAGGAAGAGAATCGCGAGCAGAAGGCCGAACCACAGACCCGCCAGTGCTCCGCGGCCCGCGGCCTTGCCCGTGGTCAGGCGACCCGTCACCTGCTCGATCGAGCGGAGGCCACTGCCGACGATCCGGACCCGGTCAACGGGGAATCCGCGATCGGACAGTCGATCCACGATCTCTTGCGCCACCGAGTAGTCCGAGACGGTCTGCAGAACCCGGTAGTCGGTATCCGAGTGGTCGTTGCGAGCGGTGGTCAACGTATCGTCCTCCCTCTCCGCGGCGCCTCGGGGCAGCCGCCACGTCGGTAGAACGTTACTGGTGCAGCTGCGCGCCCGCAATCAGCAGCGAGCAGTCAACGCGCGCCCGAACACCAAAACCGCAGATAGGGCGCATGTGTGATTTATATCACACAAAGCAGCTCATCGGCCCGACCCTGGCAGCTGCGAACCCCCGCCCGACGCGGCATCACGACGCGCCGACATCCGCCTCCAGCGCCCTTCACCCACCGGGGGCCCCTCGCCGCCGCACGCCCGGAACCCTCACGCCGCCAGCCGCCGCCGCCACACCCGAGCGACCACGGCCGACGCGCGCGCCATTTCCGCAGGACAGTGGGCTCGCCCCCGAAAGTCGAACATTCCGGGAAACCCTTTAGCCAGGCGATTTCATTCACTTCTGGAGTTACGTCCGGCAATTCACCAGAAGTAAGTAAAAGTTCCAGCCGAATACCGTGGATTCAAGAGGGAAACTTCGTGATTCTCCGGAGGAGTCAAATCAAGAACATGCCACGCCAAGAGGCATATAAGCGCAGCTAGTCGCGTCCGTAAACCCTGTCCGACGCCTGTGGAAATCGACGCCGATCCGGCGCCCGTCAGGGCCTTGCAAACCCTCTCCACTTGAGTAGTGTCATCCTTGTCAGCTAGCCGGAAAGAGCGAGACAATCGCTAGGAAAACGAACTCGCGGAAACGCATAAAAGGCGCGACACTAGCCCATTTCTTACGCAGCAGACACCGAATACACGAACAGAAAAGGATGAACATGAACACCTACACAGTCCCGCTCACCCAGAACATCGGCCTGCTGTACGACGGCTGGAACTTCCTCAGGGGAGCCGACACCATCCTGGGATTCGGACAGAGCATCGACGATCACGTACTCAATCTCGGAAGTATCTCGGAGCTGATCGCCGGCGAGCGGAACCGCCCCTCCCGAGTCGCTCGAATCACCGTGGTGATCGGCCTTCACCACCAGCGCCAGAACCCCCACGCCCGCGCCATCACCGAGCAATACATCCGCTACTGGCGGCGCGACAGGCGCATCACCGTCATCGCGATGGAGAACAACCTCGACGGCAAAGAGAAAGGCGTCGACATGGAGCTCGGCATGCAGCTGCTCGAGATGACCGGCGATCGAACTCTCGACGCGGTGGTGCTCTGTTCAGCTGACCGCGACATGCAACCACGTGTACGGTGCCCGCAAGATGTGGAAGGAGATGGGCCGCGCCGGCCACCAGGTCGCCCGCTGCACCGTTGAACGCCTCATGAGAGCCGAAGGCCTCAAAGGCGTCCAGCGAGCCAAGTCACCGCGCACCACTCGGCCCAAGGCTGAGACTGAGCGCCCCGCTGACCTGGTGGAACGCAAGTTCGTCGCCGAGCGGCCGAATCAACTGTGGGTCGCCGACATCACCTACATCCGCACATACGCCGGGTGGGTGTACGCGGCGTTCATCATCGACGTCTACTCGCGGATGGTCGTCGGCTGGCAGCTGTCCAAAAATCTGTACACCGACCTGGCTCTGGACGCGTTGAACATGGCGATATGGCAGCGCACACACGCCGGCGACGACCTCAGCGGACTCATTCACCACAGCGACCGCGGCGTCCAGTACCGGGCACTGCGCTATACCAAGCGGCTCGCCGAGCAGGACCTGGTGGCCTCGGTGGGCTCACGCGGCGACTCCTACGACAACGCACTGGCGGAGGCGTTCAACTCCCTGTTCAAAGCCGAGCTCATCCGCAACCGCCACAAGGGGCCGTGGCGCGACATCGAGGACCTCGAGATCGCCGTCGCCGAGTACATCGACTGGTTCGGGCCATCGACGGATCCACGGCGAGATCGGCTACGTCCCACCGGCCGAGTACGAAGCCCAACACGCCGCGGTCGAACCACTACCAGAGCCCGTCGACGACCTCATCGACACCAGATAACCACCCTCTACAAAACCCGGGGCTTGACAAGTGAAAGCACGTCCGCGGCGACGGCAGCTCGTCATTCGTGACCGTGCTGGTCGACCTCACGCCCGTGGTGGACGGCACCGGACCAGCTCGTCAGCATGGGCCGCACCACGGAGCCCACACGTCGACCAGCACCGGGATGCTCGACTCGTCCACGACCGCGTGGAAGTCAGCGTCGTTCGCGTCCACTACCCAGGGCAGCGGAGTACTGCACCTTCCGCAGCGTGGCGTGCCCTCGGCCACCACCGGCATGCGGTTCCCGGCTCCGCAGTTCCCGCACACAACCGTGGTCGTCCTCTGAGCGTTCGCGGTCATGCCACGGCGTTCCCCTGCGTCGGACTGCCGGACGCGGTCACCACGAGCTCCCCGTCGGCCACGCCCACCCAGATCGTGCCCCCGTCCGCCGCGTCGCCGCGGATCAGCGCTCGGCCCACCTGGGTCTCCACCTCACGTGAGATGTATCGCCGCAGCGGGCGGGCGCCGTACGCCGGGTCGAAGCCCTGGTCAGCGATGAACCGGCGCGCCTCGGCCGTGACCTCAAGGGTGACCCGCATCTCCGCCAGCCGGACCCGCAGCTCCTCGAGCTGGAGGTCGACGATGCGCTCGATCTCGGCCAAAGTCAGCGGCTTGAACATCACGATCTCGTCGACGCGGTTGAGGAACTCGGGGCGGAAGTGCGACTGCAGGGTGCGCATCACCATCGAGCGTGCCTCGTCCTCGACCTCGCCATCCGCGGTGATCCCCCCGAGGAGGTACTCCGAGCCGATGTTGGACGTCATGATCAGCACGGTGTTGCGGAAGTCGACGGTCCGGCCGTGCGAGTCGGTCAGGCGGCCGTCGTCGAGCACCTGCAGCAGCGTGTTGAAGACGTCCACGTGGGCCTTCTCGATCTCGTCCAGCAGGACGACGGAGTACGGCTTGCGCCGCACGGCCTCGGTGAGCTGACCGCCCTCCTCGTAGCCGACGTACCCGGGTGGCGCACCGACAAGTCGACTGACGGTATGGCGCTCCTGGTACTCGCTCATGTCGATCCGGACCATGTTCTCCTCGGTGTCGAAGAGGGCCGCGGTCAGCGTCTTGGCCAGCTCCGTCTTCCCCACGCCTGTGGGGCCGAGGAAGATGAACGACCCGATGGGGCGATGCGGGTTCTTGATGCCGGAGCGGGCGCGGACGACGGCGTCGGCCACCAGCTGGACCGCCTCGTCCTGGCCGATGACCCGCTCGTGGAGCACCTCGTCGAGCCGGAGCAGCTTGTCGCGCTCTCCCTCCTGTAGGCGGGTGACCGGGATCCCGGTCCAGCGCGACACGATGTCGGCGATCTCGTCGGCGGTCACCACCTCGCGCAGCAGCCGGCGACCGCTCTGCTTGCCCGCGAGCCGCGACTCGGCCGCCTCCAGCCGCCGCTGGATCTCCGGCAACCGGCCGTGCCGCAGGGACGCTGCCCGGTTGAGGTCGTACTCGCGCTCGGCCCGCTCGCTCTCCAGCCGTACCTGCTCCAGCTCCTGACGCAGGGACTGCACCTCGCGCAGCGCCGACCGCTCGGCCTCCCACTGTGCGCGCAGCGCGTCGGCCTCGGCCCGGGCGTCGGCCAGCTCCTTGCGCAGCTCTTCCAGACGGGCCCTGCTCGCCGCGTCCTCCTCCTGCGACAGCGCTGCCTCCTCGATCTCCATCCGGGTCACGCGCCTGGTGAGCTCGTCCAGCTCGGCCGGCATCGAGTCGATCTCGGTGCGGAGCATCGCGCAGGCCTCGTCGACGAGGTCGATGGCCTTGTCGGGCAGGAAGCGGTCGGAGATGTAGCGGTGGCTCAGCGTCACCGCCGCCACCAGGGCGCCGTCGTGGATCTTTACCCCGTGGAAGACCTCGAACCGCTCGCGCAACCCACGCAGGATCGACAGAGCGTCCTCCTCGCTGGGCTCGTCGACCAGCACGGGCTGGAACCGGCGTTCGAGGGCGGCGTCCTTCTCGATGTGAGAGCGGTACTCGTCCAGCGTGGTCGCGCCGATCATGTGCAGCTCGCCGCGTGCGAGCAATGGCTTGAGCATGTTGCCGGCGTCCATCGCACCCTCGCCGGCGCCGGCGCCCACGACGGTGTGGAGTTCATCCACGAACAGCAGGATGCGGCCCTCGGCGCTCTGCACCTCGTTGAGCACGGCCTTCAGCCGCTCCTCGAACTCGCCGCGGTACTTCGCGCCGGCGACCAGCGCACCCATGTCCAGCGCGAAGACGGTCTTGTCCCGCAGGCCCTCGGGGACGTCCCCGTCGGCGATCCGCTGGGCGAGGCCTTCGACGATCGCCGTCTTGCCCACTCCGGGCTCGCCGATGAGGACCGGGTTGTTCTTGGTCTTCCGGGACAGAATCTGGACGGTTCGACGGATCTCGGAGTCCCGGCCGATCACCGGCTCGAGCTTTCCCGACTTCGCGGCCTCAACGAGGTCACGGCCGTACTTGCTCAGCGCCTCGTAGGTCCCCTCGGGCGTCGCAGATGTCACCCGTTGGTGGCCGCGCACCTCGGTCAGCGCAGCCAGGAAGGAGTCGCGTGTCAGGCCCTGGTCCCGCAGGAGCCGCCCGGAGGCTGACTGCGAGCCCTCCTCCACCAGCGCGATCACGAGGTGCTCGACCGAGACGTACTCGTCCTTGAGCCTGCGCGCCTCGCCGTCAGCAGTGTCGAGGAGCCGCGAAAGCCGCTGCGTGACGCGCACCTGTCCAGGCGTCATGCCCGGCCCGCTGACCCGCGGGCGCCGGCCGAGCTCGGCCTCAAGTTCCTCACGCAGTCGGGCCGGGTCGGCCCCGGCGCGTGCGAGCAGCGGCGCGACGAGGCCCTCGGCTTGGTCGAGCAGCGCGAGCAGCAGGTGCTCGCCGTCCACCTCGGTGTGGCCGAAGCGCAGCGCCTTGGTCTGCGCGTCGTGCAGCGCTTCCTGTGACTTCTGGGTCAGTCTGTTCATGTCCATGGAGCGTCTCCTCGTCGTGTCGTGCGCCGTTGTGCGTTCTCCAGCTCCGCGATCCGGTCGAGCAACTGGACGACCAGCCCGATGGCGCAGTAGCCGAGGTTCAGGCTCATCCGCAGCCGCTGGATCCTGGCCATCTCCTTCACCTGGGACGGGTCGAACCACAGGCGACCCTGTGCGTCGCGAGTGACCTGCAGCAGCCCGAGCGCGACCAGGCGGCGCACCAGCTCCGGGTGTACGCCGGTGATCTGCGCATAGCTCTCCAGGCTCAGCCGGTGGGGTCGGGCCAGCGCGAAGCGCGTGGACGCGTTCATTGTCTGCTCCTCGCGTCGAAGCGGGACACCTTGGCGAGCTCTTCGAAGTACCGCCGCTCGTCGTCGGACAGGGTGCGGGGCACGCGCACCTGCAGCTCCGCGTAGAAGTCCCCGGGCGTGCCCTTCGGGTGAGGGAGCCCACGCCCCTTGAGCCGCAGGCGGCGGTGGCTGGACGACCCGGCCGGGACCTTGACGGTGGCTGCTCCGCCGGGCGTGTCGACGGACACCGACGCCCCGAGAGCGGCTTCCCAGGGAGCGACCGGCAGGAGTGTGTGCACGTCACGACCCTCGACCCGGTAGCGCGGGTGGTCGGCGATCCGGACCACCAGGTAGAGGTCTCCGGCCGCCGCGTCACCGCTTCCCGGGCCGCCCTGTCCCCGCAGCCGGATCCGTTGGCCGTCGACGACTCCCGGCGGGATCGTGACGTCGAGCGTGCGGGGGCCGTCAGGACCCGTGATCGTGAGGCTGCGCTCGGTGCCGCGGTAGGCCTCCTCGACCGAGACCTCCACCTCCGCCTCGTGGTCGGCCCCCGGGACCGGGCCGGGTCCCCAACCGGCCCGGCCCCGGCCGCCCCGCCCTCGCCCACCGAAGATCCCCCCGAGCAGGTCCTCGATGTCGATCTCGTCACCGAAGTCGGCCCCTCCGAAGCCGCCGGACGGCCCGCCCCCCGACCACCGGCCGCGTGCGCCTGCCCCCGTATCGGCATAGGCGCGGCCCTGGCGCCAGGCGGCCGGGTCCGCGTCGGGTGGCACACGTCGGAAGTCCTCGCCGAAGGCGTCGTAGCGCCGCCGTTGCTCGGGGTCCGACAGGACGTCGTAGGCCTCGGCGATGTCTTTGAACCTCTCCTCGGCCCCGGCCTGCTTGTTGACGTCGGGGTGGTTCTGGCGCGCCAGCCTGCGATAGGCGCGTTGGATCTCGTCCGGGTCGGCATCGCGAGAGACACCGAGGACCTCATATAAGTCCATGGCCATCAGGAATCCCTGGTCGCCACCACGACCGCAGCCGGACGCAGGAGCTTGTCGTCGGGTCCGTATCCGGGGCGGACGACCTGAACCACGGTGCCGGGCGTCAGCCCCTGACCGGACACGGTGCTGACCGCCTCGTGCACGGCTGGGTCGAAGGCCGTGCCCTCGTCGTCGCGACGTGGGAACCCGAGATCGGCCAGGACGCCGACCGCCTGCGCGAGCACTGCTCGCAGGCCCTCGGCCACCGAACTGGGGTCGGACGACGCGTGCTCGAGCGCCCGCTCGAGGTTGTCCAGGACTGGCAGCCAGCTGGTGGCCACGGTCGCCCGTTCCTGCTCGCGGGCGCGCACCACGTCGCGTGCGCACCGCTTGCGGAAGTTGTCGAGCTCGGCAGCCGTGCGCCGCCACGCGTCTTCGAGCTCGGCGACCTGGCGCGACTGGTCGACGCTCTCGGGCGCTTCGCCTCCCGGTGCCTCGTCGCCCCGCGCCGCGTCTGTCGGGCCTTCGCTCGTCGGTTCCTCGCCGTCGGACATGGCCGTCACTTGGCCGTGAACTCGGCGTCGATGACGTCGTCATCATCGCTGTCAGACGCGGAGCCGGATGAGCCGGCCGCCCCGGTCGACGGTCCACCGCCACCCCGGGCTGCGGCGCCCAGCGCCTGAGTCATCTGGTGGAGCTCCCCGGTCAGCGCTCGGAGACGATCCACGGACTCGTCGCCCTCGACGGCCTGGCGGGCCTCCTCGACCAGCATCTCGGCACGAGCGCGGTCGTGCTCGGGCACGGACGCGCCGGCTTCCTCGAGGGTCTTGCGCACCTGGTAGGCCACGGAGTCGAGCTCGTTGCGAGCATCGACCCGCTCACGCAGCGCGGCATCCTCGCCGCGGTGGGTCTCGGCGTCCCTGACCATCCGCTCGACCTCCTCCTGGCTCAGCGTGGAGGACTCGCTGATAGTCACCTCCTGCTCGGCACCGGTGTCCTTGTCACGCGCCGACACGTGCAGGATGCCGTTGGCATCGATGTCGAAGGTCACCTCGATCTGGGGCACCCCACGCGGCGCGGGGCGGATGTCCTCCAGACGGAACCGTGCCAGCACCCGGTTGTCGGCCGCCCTCTCCCGCTCCCCCTGCAGGACGACGACGTCGACGGCTGACTGGTTGTCCTCCGCCGTGCTGAAAATCTCGGTCCGCCGGGCCGGGATTGTCGTGTTTCGCTCGATGACCTTGGTCATCACCCCACCCATCGTCTCCAGCCCCAACGACAGGGGCGTCACGTCGAGCAGCAGCACGTCCTTCACGTCGCCCTTGATGATCGCCGCTTGGACAGCCGCACCGACGGCCACGACCTCGTCCGGGTTGACAGTCATGTTGGGCTCCTTGCCACCGGTCAGGCGGCGCACCAGCGCCTGCACGGCCGGAATCCGCGTCGAACCTCCCACGAGGATGACCTCGTCGATGTCGTCGGCGGTGACCTTGGCGTCCTCCATCGCCTGCCTGACCGGGCCGAGGCAGCGCTCGACGAGGTCGGCGGTGAGCTGCTCGAACGTCGACCTCATCAGGTTCACGTTGAGATGCTTGGGCCCGGAGGCGTCCGCGGTGACGAACGGGAGGTTGACCGCCGTCTGTGTGACCGCCGACAGGTCCACCTTGGCCTTCTCGGCAGCCTCGAACAGTCGCTGCAATGCCTGCGAGTCGTCGCGGAGATCGATGCCGTTGGACTTCCTGAACTCCTCGGCCAGGTAGTCAACGATGCGCCGGTCAAAGTCGTCGCCGCCTAGGTGGGTGTCCCCCGCTGTCGACCGGACCTCCACCACACCGTCCCCGACGGTGAGGATGCTGACATCGAACGTGCCGCCGCCGAGGTCGAAGACCAGCACGGTCTCGTTCTCGCGCTTGTCCATCCCGTACGCGAGGGCGGCCGCCGTCGGCTCGTTGACGATCCGGAGAACCTCGAGCCCCGCGATCCGGCCGGCGTCCTTCGTGGCCTGACGCTGCGCGTCGTTGAAGTGCGCCGGAACCGTGATGACCGCCTCGGTGACCCGCTCACCGAGGAACTTCCCGGCGTCGTCGACCAGCTTGCGCAACACCTGTGCCGAGATCTCCTCGGGTGCGTAGAGCTTGCCGTTGACCTGGAAGCGCACCGCGCCGTCCGGACCAGCGACGACGTCGAACGAGACGGTGTTCATCTCACTGCTGACCTCGTCGTACTTGTGACCGATGAACCTCTTCGCGGAGTAGATGGTCCCCTTCGGATTCAGGATCGACTGCCGCCTCGCCATCTGGCCGACCAGGCGCTCACCGTTCTCCAGGAAAGCCACCACGGACGGCGTCGTCCGGTTGCCCTCCACGTTCGGGATCACCTGTGGCTGCCCACCCTCCATCGCTGCGATCACCGAGTTCGTCGTTCCCAGGTCGATGCCGACTGCCCTGCCCATGACTACTCCATTCGCCGGAAGCTCGTGTGTGACCATGCTCGGTCAGGGGCCACGTCACCGGCATCCCGTGAACGGGTGATCTCTGAGGGGGCAGGTCTCCCGCTATCCCATGGGAAGGTGATGCTGCAGCGCCAGCACGGTCAGCTCGACTCGCGTGTGGATGTCAAGCTTGAGGTACACGTGCTTCAGGTGGGCGTCCACGGTGTGACGCGAGAGGCGGAGCTTTGTGGCAATAGCGCGGTTGGTCATGCCCGCAGCGACACCGGCCACGACGCGCAGTTCGCCGTCGGTGAGCGACCCCCACCCTCGGTCCAGGTCCTCGTCGCCGTGCGAACCCGCGCTGACCATGGGGTACCGGCTCGCCTCGGTGAGGCGGGCCGCGGGGTACTCCGCCGGCCGCAGGTAGTGAGGGTTGTCGATCACCGTGCCGTCTAGCAGGACCTTGGGGTGCGTCTGGAGCACCTGGACGAGCATCCTCGCCCCGAACTTCTGGAGGTCGTAGAGGCAGATGAGAATGGCGGGCATCTCCTCGACCACGCGGTTGAGGGACGACTCGTAGACGAACAGGTCGTCCCAGCCCGGAACGCCGGGCAGCACCCACGACATCTCGCCGACGGCTCTGATGAGGTCGAAGTTGTCGGCGCTCGCCTTGTCCACGCGGCCGGACAGGAAGCTCACCATGCCCTCGACGCTGAACTCCCCCGAGCGCAGGTAGGCGTCCGACGCGCGTTCGACGTCGAGCTGCGCCGAGCGTCGCGAGTAGTCGGCGCCGGGCTGCCCGACGGCTCGGTCCCGGACCAGCGCCGGCTCGACGTCGTCGATCAGGCACAAACATTTGTCGCCATGCCTCAGCCCCTCCTCGAGGAAGGGGTACAACAGCCGGTCGCGCTCGGCTGGACCCGAGTAGAGCGCGCAGAAATGAGTTCCCGAACTCACAGCGCCGACGCCGGGGATCCCGAGACTCAGACCGTTCATGCTCGCCACCGTTCGATAGGTCGATTGGATGGGATCGCACGCTAGCGCATTCCGCAGCGGGCGTGGCCCTGAACCACGTGGATCAGGGATGTCCTGGCCCTGGGACATGTGTTAGGGACGTGCTTCGGAA